>JAZQDI010000031.1:0-3063 GCA_045546715.1 Oscillospiraceae bacterium
TGGTGGGGGATGGTGGATTCGAACCACCGAAGGCATCGCCAGCAGATTTACAGTCTGTCCCCTTTGGCCACTCGGGAAATCCCCCATATTCTTTTTGCTCAGGTGGAGCTGGTAGACGGACTCGAACCCCCGACCTGCTGATTACAAATCAGCTGCTCTACCAACTGAGCTATACCAGCACAACACCGGCTCAGATATAATAGCAAATCCGAACCGTAATGTCAACACAAAAATGAAAAAATTTTTTCAGCCGTTTGACAAGGCGGATTCCATATACTATAATGTGCCAAAAACCAATGGAGGACGCAATCATGAGCAGCTATTCCTATCGCCCGCGCGGCGTATGTTCCACACAGATCCGCTTCGATTTGGAGGACGGCAAGCTCCACAACGTCGCTTTCCGCGGCGGCTGTGACGGCAATCTCAAGGCCATCGGCAAACTGCTTGAGGGCGCGGACGCGGAGTTCGCCATCCGCACGCTCAAGGGCAACGACTGCGGCGGGCGCGGCACCTCCTGCGCCGACCAGCTCACGAGAGCCATTGAGCAGGCGATGCAGCAGGAAGCACAAATTTAAAAGCACACAAAGCAGAATCGGGCAGAGTCCCGGTTCTGCTGTTTTTAAAGACTGCGCCGCCAAGATCCTTCGACTCGCTGCGCTCGCTCAGGATGACAGTCACGCAGCGCGGGACGGTTTGTCCCGGATTTTTCATTTCTGAGAGATTGTTCCGGCAATCGTTCACCGGCAATCGGGCATACTAATCCCGCACGAGAAACGCGGCATGTTTTCGTGACGATTTTTGTTTCTGGGGGGATTTTTTGCAAAAAGGACGATTTTTATGCGCAGCGCCGCTGATTTTGGCGCTGTCCGTGGTCTTTTCGCTGCCCGGATGGGCGGCGGAGCTCATCCCGATGGGCCAGGCCGTGGGCATTGAGGCAAAGACGGACGGGCTGCTCGTCTCTGAGCTCGCGGAGATCGACACGCCCGAGGGCAAGCGCGCCCCGGCAAAGGAGGGCGGCGTGAAGCCGGGCGACGTGATCCGCTCCGTGGCAGGGCGCGAGGTGCACTCGGCGGAGGATCTCGCCGCCGCGCTCGAGACCGTGGACAAAAAGACGACCATCGTGGTGGACCGCGGCGGACTGGAAAAGAAATGCGTCGTGACCCCGTGGCGGGATGAAAACGGCAAGCTCCAGCTCGGGCTCTGGCTGCGTGACGGGATCACGGGCATCGGCACCGTGACCTACTGCGACCCGGATACCGGGGAATACGGCGCGCTGGGCCACGGGATCACGGACGACGAGGCAGGCAAGCTCCTGCCGATTGAGAGCGGCAGCATCGTGGAGGCGGACATCTCCGGCGCGCACCGCGGAGAGGTGGGCGAGCCCGGCGAGCTGACGGGCACGTTCTCCGGCGCGGAGCCCTTCGGCAGCGTGGAGGAAAACAGCGTGTTCGGCATTTTCGGCACGCTGAGCCAGACGCCGGCAATCGCGCCGGTGGAGACGGCGGCGGACGACGAGGTGCACACCGGCGCGGCCACAATCCGCGCCACGGTGAACGGACACGAGACGGCGGACTATGCCGCGACGATCGACCGGATCTACCGCGAGGACGGCTGCACGCGCTATCTTCTCACCGTGACGGACGAGGCGCTGCTGCAGCAGAC
This sequence comes from Oscillospiraceae bacterium, assembly GCA_045546715.1. Lineage (GTDB taxonomy): Bacteria > Bacillota > Clostridia > Oscillospirales > Oscillospiraceae > CAG-103. Next base: position 1,663 of record JAZQDI010000031.1, read on the forward strand.
CGGCGGCATCGTGCAGGGCATGTCCGGCAGCCCGATCCTGCAGGACGGCAAGCTTGTCGGCGCGGTGACGCACGTGCTGCTGGGCGACGCCGCGCGCGGCTACGGGCTGAGCATCGACACAATGCGCGCCGCGCAGACGGCGGCATAACCTCTCCCCCGGGGGCTTTGGTCTCCGGGGGTTTTCCGAATCATTGACTATCAACGATTCCTGTGCTACAATACAAGTTAATTTATTTTACAAAAATGAACCCCAGGAGTGTGATGATCCGAATGGACGACGGAAGTCGACCTTATATTCCCGTCCTTATTATTTTGCTTTTGCTGGCCGGCGCGGTCTATTTTGCGCTGGCAGAGACGGCCTTTGCCTCTGTGAGCAAGGTGCGGCTCAAGGCGAAAGCGGACCGCGGAGAGCGCAGCGCGCAGCGCGCACTGTACATTCTGGACCACTTCGACAAGGCGATCACCACCGTGCTCATCGGCACGAACATTTTCCACCTGACGACCGCCGCCTATGTGACCGTGCTGGTCACGCGTCGGTTCGGCGTGGGCGCTGTCACTGTGGGAACGCTGGTCACCACCCTGGTCGTGTTCTTCATAGGAGAGATGCTCCCCAAGAGCATCGCAAAGAAATACAGCGAGCGGTTGTCTCTGGCAACCGCAGGTTCGCTGTACTTTTTTATGGGCTTGTTTACGCCGATTTCCTGGTTTTTGACGAAGGTCGGCGCCGCTGCGGCAAGCATTTCGCCCCGCGATCCGGAGCTGACCGTGACGGAGGATGAGCTCTACGACATCATTGAGAACATGACCGACGAAGGAAACCTCTCCGAGGAGCGCGGCGAGCTGATCAGCTCGGCGCTGGAATTCGGCGATATCCCGGTGGAAAGCGTGCTCACGGCGCGCGTGGACGTCGCAGCCATCGATGTGGACGACGACCCCGAGGAGATTCTCGACACGATCCGCGCCCAGCGTCACAGCCGCATCCCCGTGTATGAAGGCAGCATTGACCACGTGATCGGCGTGCTGCAGATTCGCAAATACATCCGCGCCTGCGTGGCGGCGCACGGCCCCGTGGCCGACATCCGCCCCCTGCTGGACGACACCATGTTCGTCCACCACAGCAAGACCATCGACGATCTGCTGCCGGAGATGAGCCGCCGCAAGGTGAATCTCGCCGTTGTGACCGACAATTACGGCGGCATGCTCGGCATTGTGACGGTGGAGGACATTCTCGAGGAGCTCGTGGGCGAGATCTGGGACGAAGAGGACACCGTGGAGGAGCCGATCGTGCAGCTGCATGACGGCGCGCTCGACGTGGACGCCGAGGTGACCGTGGGCGAGGTGTTTGACGAGCTGGACTATGAGGACCCGGAGGACGACGAGGATCTGCAGTATAAGCTCATG
>JAZQDI010000032.1:0-8892 GCA_045546715.1 Oscillospiraceae bacterium
CCTACAGTTGGTGCGGCGGTGCACAGGTCCCCGCCCTTCTGTCATCCTGAGCGGAGCGAAGCGGAGTCGAAGGATCTTGCCTCCGCAGTACCGCACTGCCAAGATCCCTCGGCAAGCTCGGGATGACAGGGAATGCGGGCGGCAGATGGCTTTTTACACCACAATCTCCGCGCGGCTGCCGCCGGCGGGGGTCTTCGTCACGAGGATCTGCCGGTCGATCCGGGTCTTGAGCTCCGCGACGTGGGAGATGATGCCCACGAGCCGGTTGCCGTCCGCGAGCGAAACGAGCGCGCGCATCGCCTGATTGAGCGACTCCTCGTCGAGTGAGCCGAAGCCCTCATCGACAAACATCGTGTCGAGCTGCACGCCGCCGGCAGAGGACTGTATCTCGTCCGAGAGTCCCAGCGCGAGCGACAGCGACGCCTTGAACGATTCGCCGCCCGAGAGCGTCTTTACGCTGCGCTCCGTGCCGTTGTAGTGGTCGATCACGTTCAGATCCAGACCGCTCTGGCTGCGGTTATTTTCGGCCTCCCGGCGCCGCTTGAGCTCATACTGCCCGCCGGACATGACCATGAACCGGGTGTTCGCCCGCGCAATGATCCGGTCGAAGTAGTTCATCTGGATGTACGTCTCCAGCATGATCTTTTCCTTTCCGGAAATGGTGCCGTTGGCAGTGCTCGCGAGCGCGCGGATCCAGGTATACCGCTGCTCCAGCGCCTGCAGGTCCCCGGCGCCGGCGCGGATGTTCTCCAGCGCCTTTCGGTTCGTCTCCAGCCGCGCGTGGATGCGCTTGGCGTCCAGCTCCGCTTCCTTTCGCTCGGCGGTGAGCGCGGCCTTGCGCTCCTCCTCGGCGGCGCGGTCGAGCGCGACCTCTCCGGCGATCTGCCCGCGCAGCTCCTTGATTGCGGCGGCGAGCGCCTCCATCTGCTTTTCCGATTCCTGCGCGTCCTTCTCCGCCTGGGCGAGCGCCGCCTTCTGCGCCCGGATCTGATCGTCCAGCGCCCGGACGGCCTTTTCCGCCTGGGCGCGGCTGTCATAGCGCAGCGCCTTGCGGTCGGCTTCGAGCTGCGCCTTCTTTTCTTTGATTGCGGCGTCGAGCCCGGCGATCTCGCTGCGCAGCGTGCCGACGCCCTCTTTCAGCGCGGCGAGCGCGGCCTCCTGCGCGGGAATGGCCTTCTCCAGCGCCTCCTTGCGCGTGAGGTTTTCCTCCTCGGCGCGGATCTTCGCGTTCAGATCCGCGAGATTCGCGGTCTGCTCCGTCTGTGTCAGCCGGATTCTCTCTTCGGCAGAATCGATGTTTTCCTCCGGCCAGAGCGCGGCAATCTGCGCCTGTGCCGCTTCCTTCAGCGTGTCGCACTCCGCGCTCGCCGCAGCGCAGGCGCGGCTTTTTTCCTCCGCCGCTTTGGAGGCTTCGTCCGCCGCGGCCTTGCGCTGCTTGAGCTGCGCCTCGGTCGGCGCGGTCTCAGACTTTCTGGCGGGGGTGGGGTGCTCCAGCGAACCGCAGACCGGGCAGGGCTGCCCCGGCGTGAGCGTCTCGGCGATGATGCCGGCCTGCTCGTTTAAAAACGCGCGGTAGTCCGCCTCGTATTGGTGGGACGCGGTCTCCCGGAGCGTCTCTGCTTTTTGATAGTCTGCCTGCAGCGCGTCGAGACTCGTCCGCCGGCTCGCATGGCTCTTCAGCGCCCCGGAGAGCGTCTGCAGCTTTTCGAGCAGCTGCTCGGTCTTGTCCCTTGCCTGCAGCAGAATCTGCTTTGCCTCGCCCGCATTGGCGAGCGCCTGCAGCGCCTCGCGGCGGCTTGCGAGCGCGGTATCGTCCGCCTCGCTCTGCGCGGACTTCTCCTGCAGCTCCGCCTGCTTTTTTTCCAGATCGGTCTCCGCCTCCCGCAGCGCTTTCGAGAGCGTCTCGAGCGCGTCATAGCGGGGGAGTGTGTCCTCCAGAAGCGTCTTTTCCTTCGTGTCCTGCTCTGTCTTCGGCGCGGCGTCCCGCAGCGCCTGCAGCGCTTCCTGCCGCGCTTTCAGCCGGGAGGCTTCGGTCTGCTGCTCCGCCTCCTTCTGCGCGATGGCGCGCTCCGCCTTGTCCCGCGCGTCGAGCATGCCGAGGTTTTCGTTCACGCGCTCGAGCGCGCCGTCCAGCTTCCGGAGCTGCGCGGTGAGCGCATCGGCCCTCGCCGCGTCGCGCCCGATCAGCGCATCGAGCAGCGCCGTCGTTTCCTCGAGCGGGAGCGCGCCCGCCTTCGCCTCCTCCGCCTTCGGGCGGAGCAGGTCGGATTCCTCGACCTCGATGCCGCCGACGTACTGCCGGAGACTTTGCGCTGCCGCCTCGCGCTGCCGGCTGAGCGTGCGCGCCTCGTCCGAGAGCTTTGTCTGCAGATCCTGATACAGCTTGGTCTTGAAGATCTGCCGGAAGATCGCCTTGCGCTCCTCCGTCGGCGCGAGCAGCAGCTTGAGAAAGTCGCCCTGCGCGATCATGGCGATCTGCAGAAACTGGCTGCGGTTCATACCCATAATCTCCCGGATGGCGGCGTCCACCTCCCGCTGCTTCGTGACAACGCGCCCGTCGGGATAGATGAGCTCCGCCTCGGCCTTCTGCTTCGTCGTGCCCTCGCCTCTGGTTTTCGGGCGCTCATATTCCGGGTTTCGCTGCACGGTGTAGGTCTTGCCCGCGTAGGAGAACACCAGCTCCACCTCGGTCGCCGTCTCGGGCGCGGCATATTTGGAGCGGAACATGGCGGGCTCGCGCATATCGCCGCTTGCGTCGCCGTAGAGAGCATAGGTGATCGCGTCGAAGAGCGTGGTCTTGCCGGCGCCGGTGTCGCCCGTGATGAGATAGAGCCCGCTCTCGCCGAGCCGGTCCAAGTCCAGAACCTCCCGGCCCGCGTAGGGGCCGAAGGCGGAAATCGTCAGTCGAATCGGTCTCATGCCTCTCCCTCCCATGTCTTCTCAATCAGCTCGCGCATGAAGTCGGTCTGCTCGGCGCTCATGCTCTGGCCGTTCTGCAGCTCGTAAAACTCCGCAAACAGCTCGAGCGGCGACTTTGTCTCCACCTGCGCCGCGCCGGTGATCACGGCGGCGGTGCGGGTGCGCCGGTTGTCATAGTCGAGCTTCATCAGCCGGTGATAGATCGTGCGAAGCTTCCCGACCGCGTCCGGAATGTCCTCCTCGTCCGTGAGTGTGATGTGGGTGTAATCCTCCTGCCACGTGGTGTTTTCATAAAACGCCTTCAGCGTCAGATCGGCATAGGTTCCCCGCAGCTCCACGAGATCGCGCTTCGGTGTGAGCGGCACGGTGCGCACGGTGAGATTGCCCTTCTCCCGCAGCTCGACCACCGTCACGGATTTGGCGTCCTTTGCCTCGGAGAAGGAATATTTCAGCGGCGTGCCGCAGTAGCGGATGCGCTCTGCGCCGCAGTTCTGGGGCCTATGAATATGCCCGAGGGCGACGTAGTCAAAGCCGTCGAACACCTCCGCATCCACGTTGTCCGTCCCGCCGACGGAGACCTCCTCCGACTCGGAGCGGCTCGCACCCGTGACAAACTGGTGCGTCACAAGCACGCTCCGGTGCTGATCGTTTCGCTCCATGCAGGCGATCGCGCAGCGCAGCGCCTCGGTGTAAGAGCCGATCTCCTCGTCCGGAGCATACCGGCGCACATGCGCGGGCTTGACAAACGGCAGCATGAAAACATCCACCGTGCCGTATTCGTCCGTCATCGCCGTCGGCTTCACCTCGCCGCTGTAGACCGGGGACATGTGGATGCCGCTCGCGTCCATGAGCCGGGCGCCGAAGGCGATCCGCTCCGGCGAATCGTGGTTTCCGCTGATGACGAAGACCTCGGTCTTTCGCGCCGCGAGCGCGACGAGAAAGCGGTCAAACAACCCCACCGCCTCCGCCGGGGGAACGGACTTGTCATACACGTCGCCCGCGATCAAAACGCCGTCCGGGCGCTCTTCGTCCACGATGCGGAGGATTTCCGTGAGGATATATTCCTGATCCTCCAGCATGGAATATTCGTTCACGCGCTTGCCGAGATGGAGATCGGAAATGTGCAGAAATTTCATGGGATTCACCTGTTTCTTTTCGCAGTAAAATTCCCTCTGCGGATCATCCGCAGAGGGAGCGGGCGTGTTTGCGGTGTTACAGATTGATGTAGCGATACAGGAATGCCATCGCCTGCACGCGATTGCAGGTCTGCAGCGGGGCGAAAAGCACAGAGCTGATGCCCTTGGTGATGCCGTTCTTCACCGCCCAGGCCACCGGCGCGCCGTAGTAGGCCGCGGGGCTCACGTCGCGGAAGCTCGTGCCGCCGAAGACGGAATCCTTCGCGTCGGGGTTGAACTTCTGATCAAAGCGATACAGGAACGTCACGATCTGCGCGCGGGTGCAGGTCTGATCGGGGGAGAACTTGCCGTTTCCGGTGCCCTGCGTGATGCCGTTTTCCACGGCCCAGGCCACGGCGGAGGCATAGTAGTCATCTGCGCTCACATCCGAGAAGCTGTCGGCATAGGCGACAGCGGGCGTGCCCGCGAGGCGATACAGAAACGACACGATCTCGGCGCGGGAGCAGCTCTTGTCGGGGGAGAAGGTCGTCTCGCTCGTGCCCTGGGTGATGCCGGAGTCCACACCCCAGTTGACGGCGGCGCGGAACTCATCGGAGAGCTCCTGCACGTCGGTGAAGGCGGTCTTCACGCGCGCGTTTTTGAGCTTGGCATAAATGCGGTCGGCCATGTCAATGTAGCCGTCGTTCGTCGGGTGCATGGAGCCGTCTACAGGCTCATCCACCACGTCCACATAGGTGCAGTGATACTTTGCGGCATCCAGTGCCAGCGCCGCGTTCATGGGCGTCATCACGCCGTCGAGCATCTCACCGAGAGAGACGGGCAGCTTGCCGTCCGTGAGGCTGAGAGAGTAGTGCAGGGGGTTGAAGATGCCGATGAGCACGATCTGCGCGTCCGGCGCCTGCTCGCGCAGGGAGGTGAGAATGGCAGGGACGTTCTTCAAAAACTCACCGTAGCCCTTTGCAACGTTCGCGAGGAACTTCGGGATGAACTTCGCCACGATGGCGTTCTCGTCCGTGCCCTCGGGCAGGTTCGGCGCGTCGCCGAAGCCGAGCTTGCTCTTCATGAGATCCACGATCGCGCTCGCGCCGACGCCGGTCTCGTCCTCAATGTCCCAGGCCGTGATGCGCAGCTGGCTGAGCAGCACGTCGTTGGAGCCGATGTTCAGCGTGATCAGATCGGCGCCGGCAATGTCCCTGCGGATCATCGCGCCCACGTCGCCGAGCTGCTCATCCAGCTCGTTGTTGTCCAGCCAGTAGTTGGCGAAGCGGTCCTTGTCGTAGCTGTAGTCCGCGTCCACCTGTTTGAGGATCTCCCGCGTGCGCATGGCGGGGAAGGCCCAGGAGTGGAAGCTGCTGTCGTTCGGGGAGGTATAGTACGGCACACTGTGGCCATCCGGAATATAGGTGTCCGCGCCGTCAAGCAGGCCGAGCTTTTCGGCGAGCTTCACGGTGTAGCCGTTTGCCCAGGAGCCGTAGGCGTCCTGGTTGGTGCTGGTGTTGTCATTCAGACCGGTGGCAATGCTGTCGCCGAGGGCGACATAGCTCTCAATGCCGAATTCGTTTTTCTCCTCTGCCGCCAGAGAAGGCACGCACAGCAGTGCCGCGACCATCACGACCGCGAGCAGCCCGGAGAGCCATCTTCTCATCGTGTTCATATGATTCCTCCTAGCTTTTCTTCACGCTTACTGCACCGGAGCTCAGACTCCGACCATATTGAAATCAGTATACTAAAAGATGATGAAATTTGCAATCTTTTGTTTCTGAATTTGCGTTCATTTTTCGCGTACGCACGCCGCAAAAAAGTGGAAAAAACGCACAGAACCCATTTACAACCAATCTTTGAAGTTGTATAATCCCCTTGTTGAAACTAAGAAAGGGGACTTTACGAACATGAGTCGTATGGTAGGAACCGTTTCCAGAGGCGTCCGCGCGCCGATCATCCGCGAGGGCGACGATTTGAGAAAGATTGTAGTGGACTGCGTGCTCGAGGCCTCCGAGCAGGAGGGCTTTGCCGTGCGTGACCGCGATGTCGTCGCCATGACGGAGGCCATTGTGGCCAGAGCGCAGGGCAACTACGCCACCGTGGAGGACATCGCCGCCGATGTGCGCGCGAAGCTGGGCGGCGAGACCGTGGGCATCGTCTTCCCGATTCTGAGCCGCAACCGCTTCTCCGTCTGCCTGCGCGGCATTGCCATGGGCGCGAAGAAGGTCGTCGTGCAGCTGAGCTACCCCTCCGACGAGGTGGGCAACCATCTCTTTGACGAGGATCTGCTCGATGAAAAGGGCGTCGATCCCGTGCGCGATGTGCTCTCGCTCGAGCGCTACCGCGAGCTGTTCGGCTATGAGAAGCATCCCTTCACCGGCGTGGACTATGTGGAGTTCTACGGCGATCTGATCCGCTCCTGCGGCGCGGAGGTGGAGTTCGTCTTTGCCAACGATGTGCGCGCCATTCTGGACTATACGAAGAACGTCATCCCCTGCGACATTCATACCCGTGCCCGCTCCAAGCGCCGTCTGCTCGCCGCCGGCGCGGAAAAGGTCTTCTGCCTGGACGAGATTCTCACCGCCCCGGTCAACGGCAGCGGCTATAATGAGAATTACGGTCTGCTCGGCTCCAACAAGGCCACGGACGACAAGGTGAAGCTCTTCCCGCGCGACTGCCAGCCCCTCGTGGACGGCATTCAGGCGGATCTGCTCGAAAAGACCGGCAGGCACGTCGAGGTCATGGTCTATGGCGACGGCGCCTTCAAGGACCCTGTGGGCAAGATCTGGGAGCTGGCCGACCCCGTCGTCTCTCCGGCGTATACGCCCGGCCTTTCCGGCACGCCGAACGAGCTGAAGCCCAAGTACCTCGCGGACAACGACTTCGCCGCCCTCTCCGGCGAGGCGCTGCGCGACGCGATCAAGGCCGAGATTGAGAAGAAGGACGCGGATCTGGTGGGCAAGATGGTCTCCGAGGGCACCACGCCCCGCCGTCTCACCGATCTGATCGGCTCGCTGTGCGACCTCACCTCCGGCTCCGGCGACAAGGGCACGCCCATTGTCTACATCCAGGGCTACTTCGATAACTACACGACCGATTAATTCTGAACGGGACCCTTGACAAGGACCTCGAATCGTGCTACAATCAGCCTCGCCCTGGGGGTATAGCTCAGCTGGGAGAGCGCTTGAATGGCATTCAAGAGGTCAGCGGTTCGATCCCGCTTATCTCCACCAAGAAAAAAAGACACGCTTTTGCGTGTCTTTTTTTCTTAATGAAATAACGAGAACCGCTGACCTCTCAATTTTAATCCATGGTCAGCAAAGCTGATCGAAGAAGCGTCAGCTCCTTCGATCAGCGGTTCGATCCCGCTTATCTCCACCAACGAAAACACCGGACTCTACGTCCGGTGTTTTTTATTGGTGGGGCCGCATCAGAGCGAATGCTCTGATGCGGAGAGGAGGAACAGGGGAGCGGATATGTAGGCGGCGCGGCTCTTACAGTAACCGCGGCGCAGGAATGGAGTGAGCCTGTTCGGACGAGAACCGCTGACCTCTCTATTTTGATCCATGGTCAGCAAAGCTGATCGAAGAAGCAAAGCACCTTTTTCGTATATGGAATACTTCGACTATATCACAAACCGCCCCATGCTTCAAACACAGAAAAAAGGAAGACGCTGCGGCGTCTTCCTTTTTCATTGATATGGTCTTACGCCTTGGGGCCGGCGGCGACGAGCGCCTTGCCCGCCTCGTTGCCCTCGTACTTGACGAAGTTCTTCACGAAGCGCTGCGCCAGATCCTGCGCCTTCTCGTCCCAGACCTTGGGATCGGCGTAGGTGTCGCGCGGGTCGAGGATCGCGGGGCCGACGCCGGGCAGCTCGGTGGGAACCTCGAAGTCGAACACGGGGATCTTCTTGGTGGGCGCCTTGAGCACGTCGCCGTTGAGGATCGCATCGATGATGCCGCGGGTGTCCTTGATGGAGATGCGCTTGCCGGTGCCGTTCCAGCCGGTGTTCACGAGATAGGCCTTCGCGCCGGACTTCTCCATGCGCTTGACGAGCTCCTCGGCGTACTTCGTCGGGTGCAGCTCGAGGAAGGCCTGACCGAAGCAGGCGGAGAAGGTGGGCGTCGGCTCGGTGATGCCGCGCTCGGTGCCGGCGAGCTTCGCGGTGAAGCCGGAGAGGAAGTAATACTGGGTCTGCTCCGGCGTGAGGATGCTCACGGGAGGCAGCACGCCGAACGCGTCCGCCGAGAGGAAGATCACGTTGTCCGCCGCGGGACCGGAGGAGATGCCGTTGACCTTCTTGGCAATGTTCTGGATGTGCTCAATGGGGTAGCTCACGCGGGTGTTCTCGGTGACGGACTTGTCGGCAAAGTCGATCTTGCCGTTCTCGTCAAGCGTCACGTTCTCCAGCAGCGCGTCGCGCTTGATGGCGTTATAAATGTCAGGCTCGGAGTCCTTGTCGAGATTGATGACCTTCGCGTAGCAGCCGCCCTCGAAGTTGAACACGCCCTCGTCGTCCCAGCCGTGCTCGTCGTCGCCGATGAGCAGACGCTTCGGGTCGGTGGAGAGGGTGGTCTTGCCCGTGCCGGACAGACCGAAGAAGATGGCGGTGTTCTTGCCCTCCATGTCGGTGTTGGCCGAGCAGTGCATCGAAGCGATACCCTGGAGGGGCAGGTAGTAGTTCTGCATGGAGAACATGCCCTTCTTCATCTCGCCGCCATACCAGGTGTTGATGATGCACTGTTCACGAGAAGTGGTGTTGAAGGCAACACAAGTCTCTGAGTTCAGACCCAGCTCCTTGTAGTTCTCAACCTTGGCCTTCGAGGCGTTGTAGATCACGAAGTTGGGCTCGAAC
>JAZQDI010000033.1:0-9908 GCA_045546715.1 Oscillospiraceae bacterium
TTTCATTTTGCCTGAACGAAATATCGCTCGCTCAAAACTGCGCAGCACCTCAAAAAGAGAGTTTTTGGTGTCAGGCTAGGCGAAAAGCACAGAAATACTTGTGTGTATTTCGAGCATTTTCAACGACGGCTGGCGCCGAAAAATTCTTTTTGAGGCTGGTACTGCCTTATCAGAGCCGCCCTTTTGGCGGGTCTTTTGATTTGATTGTTTTATGCGATTCTCTTGTCGCGGACCTGAGAATCATAGTGCTTGTTCAGCAGCGGACGAATGACATAGTAGATGAGCTTGTTCTCGCCGTTGAACATATACAGGCTGAACGTGCCCACAAAGCCGAGGAAGCCAAAGAAGCCGACCTTGGCGATGATTTTGGCAACGAGTTTCATGTTCATACTAATACCCTGCCTTTCTTAGAATGCCTCAGAGTCGTCGAAGGTGATGATCGTGGGATCCAGAGGCTCCTCACCGAGGACGATGGACATGTACTGGTTGACGCAGTCACGCATGTTCTGACGGGAGACGGTACGGCTGTCCTCCAGGTCATGCTCGATGAAGATGAAGTGGAAGCCGAGCTCGCGGGCCTGCTCCTCCATGATGGAGTGGACACCCAGCATGCCCTTGCAGGCGATGTTGTCGTTCATCAGAACCATGTCGCAGTTGAAGTTGTGGGCCCATTCCCAAACGGCGTTGATGTTGTCCCAGCCGCCGACGGCCATGTGACGCATGCAGGCCTTGGTGGTGAGCATGGCGAGATCGTCCATCGCCTTGTCCTTGTCGTCGGTGGAGATCATGTTGAAGCCCATGGTGGAGTCCATGTTCAGCACGATCGCGAGACCCCAGGCGTTCTGGCACCAGGTCGGGAAGTCGGTGTAGTAAACAGCGGAGGGTCCCCACAGGAAGGCACGGTGACGGGTCTTGCCGCCGAAGGGCTCATAGCGGTTCTCATAGCACTTGCGCAGGATCTTCATGACCTTGCGGTCGACCTTGTTGAAGTAGGGGTCGGTGCCGTTGACGGACTGCCACTCAAACAGCTTGTAGAGCGTCTCGGAGATGCCCACTTCCGCGGTGTAGCCGGTCTTCATGTAGTCCCACTTCTCGAGCTCGTAGGTGTTCTGCTCGTTGAAGTTCTTGGCAGCCTTGAAGAAGGCCTTCCAGTTCCACTTGGTGTCATACTGCTCTTCGATGAAGGCAATGCACTCCTCCATGATCTTGCGGTCGAAGGGGAGAGCGGTGTCCTCGTCGTTGTGGATCATGGACATGCAGGCCACATAGTCGGGCAGACCGATGCGGCGGCGCTGGAACATGCTGGTCGCCTCGGAGGCGTGGCAGGGCATGTTCGTTGCGATCATGGCCTTGCCGGCGATCGGGAACGCGTCGTCGAGGGCAACACCGGTCTCAGCCGCGCAGCGGGAGCAGACGTCGGCCGGCAGACCGAAGGACTCAGCCACGTCGATGTAGTAGGGCTCGATGTGCTGGTCGATGTCGCAGATGATGAACTCAGGCAGCGTCTGCAGCGGCATGGGGAACAGATCCGGGAAGCCGGTGGTGAAGAACGCGGGCAGCGTCTCGTCCATGGGCAGCAGGTTCGCGCTCTTTTCCATGCTCGCGCCGAGACGGCGGTCATGGGAGAGGATGTAGGCAATGCGCTTGGTGAGGTTCACGACGATGGCGTGCATCTGCAGGTGCGCCACGCGCAGCTCCTGATCGCGATAGCCCTCAAACAGGCGGTCGATGAACATGAAGGTGCCCAGATAGGAGCCCATCCAGCGGTATTCCCAGAAGCCCTTCATAATCGGGATGGGAGCGGAGGCGACCATCTTCACCATGGACACGACGTTGATGAGCCAGCGCTCATAGTCATACATGGTGTCCTTCACGCCGCGCCACTCACGCCACTTGGCGACGCCGGTGCGGTCATAGTAACGATCACGCTGACCGCCGAGACCGTGCTCTGCGCGGTAGATGGGATCGAATACTTTCAGTTTGTCGTCGATATGGTCAATGATTTTTCCCATGATCAAACCCCTCCTTCAGCGTTGATCTTCTTGATCTCCAGGCTTTCCACGAAGGCCTGGAAACGGGTGCGGAGCTGACCCACGGAGCCGAGGGCGTATTCCTTCTCGATCGTGGCGCAGGGGATGCCGTTCTCCTCGGACATGATGTGGGAGGCGAGCACCTTCTCATAGCTCCAGAACTCGCAGAACTTCATGTTCTCATAGATGATGCCGTCGGCCTTGTAGTCCTTGACGAGGCGCTTGAGCTCGTCGTGACGCTGGTCGATCTTCATGCCGTCCATGAAGCGGGCGCACTGGTTCCAGTGCAGATAGTGGCGGCAGATCGCGGTGAAGGCGTCCTCGCCGTCGGCAATTTCGATCTCCTCGCGGCTGGGCAGGGAGCCGAAGCAGTAGCGGTCGGCCACGACCATGGCGCCGCACATCTCGATGAGCTTGGTAAACTCGGGGTCGTCGACCTCGGAGCCGGCCAGCACCACGCGCGCGCGGAAGGGGAACTCGGGTTCGGGCTCGCGCGTCTTGATCTCTTCGAGCGTCTCCTCCAGATAGGGGAGAATCAGATCGTGCGGGCAGACCTCGCTCACCAGCTGGATCACGTGGAACTCATAGCCGGTGATGGGCGGATTGTCCATCTTGCGGAACTCGCCGATCTCGGTGATCACGCGGCAGATCTTGTTGAAGCGCTCAATCGCGCGACGCAGCGCCTCGTCAGAGGTGTCAGCGCCCAGAACGTTCTTCAGCGGGCCCATGATGTGCTTCTGGATCTGCGCCTTGTAGTAGTCCAGATTGGTCGCATCGCCCTTCACCGGGGGATCGATGATGGTCACGAAGAAATTCTCGTGCTTGATGGGGTTGAGGAGGTACAGATGCTCTTCCATACGCTCCATGGCGGCGCAGCTCTCAGAGCCGAACACGGCGGAGAGGTGGTTGTAGCCGCCCTCGATCGCGCGCTCCAGAATGGAGCGGACGTAGGGGCAGGTGCGGCCGGTCATGTAGTAGGTGGCCACATCCGGAGAGGTACATCTGGGGGCGCGCAGACGCGTGGAGAAGCAGCCGTCCAGATTCATCAGCACTTCGGGAATATAGTAGCAGTTATATCCCAGAGCGTGCTTTCCTTCGGCAACCGCCTGCGCGACAAGCTCGTTGTTCGCGTCCTGCAGAAGGTTCTCGAAGAAAATGAGGTGTTTCAAGTCTTTCATGTTGTCCCTTCCTTCCGAATATTTTGATAATAATTTGTCAAAAAAGAATGCTTATAATCCGACAACATATCAACATAAAATTAACATATTTTCAACGTGCTGTCAACAAAAAACAGGGTCCGGCAGCGTAGAAAATCCGGGATTACGCGCAGGAGAGAAGCGCCGGGGATTTTTTGTCATGCGCCGCCTTTGACAGTCTTCCGCGCCGCGCTGTGCTATGCTCGGCGCATGGAAGTGGTGTATCTCGATCGGCTGCTCGCGGTAAACTTCGCAGTGGACTATTGCCTGCTGCTGCTCACGGGACGGTTCTGTGGCGGCGTCCTGCGCCGCGGGCGGTATGCGCTCGCCGCGCTTGTCGGCGCGGCATATGCTGCGGCGTCTGTCCTGCCGGGGTGGCAGTGGCTGGCGCATCCAGCGCTCAAGCTTGCGCTCGGCTGCCTGATTGCCCTCGCGGCCTTCGGCGGGGAGACGGAGCTTTGGCGGCACACGCTCGTCTTTTTCGCCGTGGCGGCGCTCTTCGGCGGCGGGGTGTATGCCGCGTCCCTGCTCGCGGGGACAGAGCCGCTGCGCGGTCCGGCGCCGCCGCTCTCGGGCAGAGTGTTTGCGCTCGCCTTTGCCGTGTGCTATGCCGTGACGGCGATGCTCTTTCGCCGCCGGATGAAAAAGGCGGCGCGGCAGATCGTGTCCGTGCGTGTGCGTCTCGGAGACCGGGAGCGGACGCTCACCGGTCTGCGCGACAGCGGAAACGATCTGCGCGATCCGGTCTCCGGCGCTGCCGCCGCTGTGGCCGACCGGGCGGCGCTGGGCGATCTGCTGCCGCGAAATCTTCCGGCGGATCCCGCCGCGGCACTCGCTGCGCTGGGCGCTGATGCGCCGGAGCGCGGTCGACTTCGCCTTTTGCCCTACCGGGCGGTCGGCGCCTCGGGACTGCTGCTGGCCTTTCGGCCGGACGAGCTGGAGGCGGACGGTGTGCGCGAGGAGGCGCTCATTGCCCTCTCGCCCACACCGCTCGGAGAGGAGGGATGCCAGATCCTGCTGCCGCCCGAGCCGTAGGGGACGGCGATCTCGGCGCCCCGGAAATGCAGGGGACGGCGTCCTCGACGTCCCGAAAATGGAGGAGTGAAGCGTGAAAGGAATCATTCGAAGGCTGCAGTCTGTTTTGTTTCGGCTCTGTCCGAACATTTTTTACATCGGCGGGGCGGATACGATGCCGCCGCCGCTCAGCCGAGAGGAGGAGGCTGCTGCGCTCGCCGCCTGGGCGGAGGGGGACGAGACCGCGCGAAACACGCTCATCGAGCACAATCTCCGCCTCGTCGTGTTCATTGCGCGCCGGTTTGAAAACACCGGTGTGAACATTGAGGATCTCATCAGCATCGGCACCATCGGTCTCATCAAGGCCATCCGCACCTTTCGCGCGGACAAGAACATCAAGCTTGCGACCTATGCCTCCCGCTGCATCGAAAACGAGATTCTCATGTTTCTGCGCAAAAAGGCGGTTCGCCGCGGGGAGGTGAGCTTCGACGAACCGCTGAACACGGACTGGGACGGCAACGAGCTGCTCCTGTCCGACATTCTCGGCACAGACCCGGACGAGGTGAGCCGCCCCATGGAGGCGGACGCCGACCGAGCCATGCTCCGCACCGCCATTGACTCGCTATCTGAGCGGGAAAAACAGATCATCTGCCTGCGTTTCGGCATTGATCAGCCCCGGGAGGCCACGCAGAAGGAGGTCGCGGACGCGCTCGGCATCAGCCAGAGCTATATCAGCCGTCTGGAAAAGCGGATCATAGCCCGCCTGCGCGGGGAGATGGAAAAACAGATGCAGGTCTAGCCTTCTTCTCCGATTTCTGATAAAATGGAGCCATCAATCAAATCGGAGGGAAACCCAATGAAAATACTGATGGTAAACGGCGGACCGCATCCGAACGGCTGCACCGCCCGCGCACTGCAGGAGATGGAGACGATCTTCCATGCCGCCGGGATCGAAACCGAGACCATGTGCATCGGTCGCGAGGACATTCGCGGCTGTGTCGCCTGCGGCGGCTGCCGGGATACCGGCCGCTGTGTCTTCGGCGGCGCAGTCAATGATTTTCTCGACAGGGCAGTGACGGCGGACGGCTTCGTTTTCGGCTCGCCGGTGCACTTCGCTGCGCTCTCCGGCGCAATGACAAGCTTTCTCGACCGCGTGTGGTTTGCAGGGTCTGACAGCCTGTCCAACAAGCCGGCTGCCTGTCTCGTCTCGGCGCGCCGCGCCGGTACGACCGCCGCGCTCGACCAGCTGCTGAAATATCCGATGTACAACAACATGCCCATCGTGCCCACGCGCTACTGGCCGATGGTGCACGGGCACACCGCCGCCGATGTGGAGCAGGATCTCGAGGGCCTGCAGATCATGCGTGAGCTCGCGCGGAACATGGTCTGGATGCTGCAGGCGTTTGCCGCGGCGAAGGACGCCGGCGTTCAGCCGCCCGAGCGGGAGGAGACGATTCTTACAAACTATGTGCGCTGAGTAAAAGCGATGACCTCGGCGGCCAACGGGTTGCCGCCCTGCAGAATGTGCGCGAAAAAAGAGCCTGCTTCAGGCTCTTTTTTTCGTATCTGGATTTTTCTGAACGGATGTGGTATATTGAACAGCATATTGAGAAAAGGAGAAACGACCCCATATGAGCGATTATATCATTGCCACATCCTCTACCTCTGACCTGCCGAGGACGTATCTGGAGGCGCATCAGATTCCCTTCATCCCCTATACCTATACCGTCGGTGACCGGCTGTATGAGGACGACTGCCGCGAGGAGACCCGCAGCGCGGTCTATGCCGGAATGCGCAGGGGCGATCTGCTGAAGACCTCCATGATCAACGAGTATATTTATTATGATTTCTTCAGGGATCTGCTCGCCACCGGCAAGGACGTGATCTTTCTGGATATGTCCCGAGAGATGAGCGTTTCTTTCCGAAACGCGAATCTCGCCGCCGAGATGGTGCGTCCCGAGTTTCCCGATCGGAAGCTCTACATCATGGACACCTACTGCATCTCCGGCGGTCTCGGCACGTTGGTGGACAACATGGTTATGCGGCGGGAGGCCGGCGCAAGCTATGACGAGGTGATTGCCTGGGGCGAGGAAAACAAGCTGAAGATTGCCCACCGCTTCACCGTGGACGATCTGAACTATCTCAAGGCCGGCGGCCGTGTGTCGAACTCCGCTGCGCTGGTGGGGTCGCTTTTGTCCATCAAGCCGGTGCTCTATGTGCCCGACCGCGGCACGCTCGACGTGGCGAAGAAAGCTCACGGCCGCAAGGCGGCGCTGCGCTCCATCCTCAGCGGCGTCGTAAACGATCTCGGCAAGATCGACCCGACCGGCTCGAAGATTCACATTCTCCATGCCGACTGTGAGTCAGACGCCGCGTGGCTGCGCGATGAGATCCGCAAGGCCTTTCCGCAGGTGGGGGAGATCACGATTACCGGTCTCGGCGTCGTCATCGGCGCGCACTGCGGGCCCGGCCTTCTCACAGTCTTCTACCTCTGCGAGAGCCGCCAGCCCGAATAACAGAACATATCAAAAAAGTCCGTTCCGGTAGGAACGGACTTTTTCTATTGCACCATTAAGGACAGTGCCGCGGAGTTGATAAACATGTGGAAGAAAATCGGCGTCCAGATCGACTCTGTTCGGTCATAGCAGAAGGCGAGCGCTGCGGAGAGGGGAATGTAGGCCGCGCCGTTTAAGAGCACGGCCCAGTTGTGCTCCAGCAGCGCAAACTGCCAGACGTGATAGAGCGAAAACAGCAGGATGGACACGACATATCCCGCTGCGCGGCTGCGCCGCGCAATCGTGCCGAAGATGACGCCGCGAAACAGACACTCCTCCACAATCGGCGCCATGAGCACCGCCGTGGCAAACACTTGCTTGAAATGCAGATCTGCCACCTCGGCAATGGCGTCGTTGTTCGGCGTCTCCAGCTCGCCGAAAAAGTGCATGATGGCCGTGAGCAGAACGGACAGCACACTGTTGAGCAGATACGCCGCGAAGATGATGAGAATGCAGTAGCCCATCCGCTGCACAAGCACGTGGAAGCTCTCGCGCAGGAAGTTCCAGAAGGCGAGGAGCACGAAGACAAAGCTGATGAGATAGTAACACGCGTTGAGCGCCGCGGCGTCCGGCTCGCGGTGCAGAATCAGCAATGCCAGCGCACCCAGAAACAGGGGCAGCACCACGACGTGCATCGGCAGCCACACAAAGCCGAGAATGCGCTCCCGGCGCCGGACCAAGTCCGAAAAATGGAGATCGCTGTTGGGGATATACATAGGTTCAGCCTTTCGCTTTCTTCTGCAGCCGATAGAGCGTGTTGAACGCCTCGATCGGCGTGAGCGTGTTGAGATCGAGATCCTGGAGCTCGCGCGCAATCTCGCTGCCGCCCACGTCCATGAGCGTGATCTGATCGGTTTCCGGTGCTGCGGGCGCGCTCCGGGCGACGGGCTTTTCGCTCTCGAGCGATTTGAGATAGCCCTTGGCCTTGGTCACGACGCTCTCCGGCAGACCCGCGAGCTTGGCGACCTCGATGCCGTAGCTCTCGTCCGCCGCGCCGCGCACGATCTTGCGCAGAAAGAGGAGATTGCCGCCCTGCTTCTTGGCGGTGATGTTGTAGTTTCTCACACCCTCAAGCTCGTGCTCGAGCACAGTCAGCTCGTGGTAGTGCGTGGCGAACATGGTCTTCGCGCCGAGCTTTCGTTTGTCCGCGCAGTATTCCAGCACCGCGCGGGCGATGGCCATGCCGTCATAGGTGGAGGTGCCGCGGCCAATCTCATCGAGAATCAGGAGACTGCGCGCCGTGGCCTCGCGGAGGATGGCGGCGGTCTCGCTCATTTCCACCATGAAGGTGCTCTGCCCGGCGGCCAGATCGTCCGACGCGCCGATGCGCGTAAACACCCGGTCGACCACGCCGATGATCGCGCTGCGGGCGGGGACGAAGGAACCGATCTGCGCCATGAGCACGATCAGCGCCGTCTGGCGCATATAGGTGCTCTTGCCGGCCATGTTCGGCCCGGTCACGATGGCACAGCGGTCGGTCGTGCCGTTGAGGAAGGTGTCGTTCGGGACAAAGAGATCGTCCTTCTGCGCCTGCTCCACGACGGGGTGTCGCCCCTCCTTGATGTCGAGCACGGCGGAGAGATCCACCTCGGGGCAGACATAGCGGTTTTTCACCGCGACCTCTGCGAGCGAGCAGAAGACGTCCAGCTTCGCCACGCTTTCCGCCGCGGCCTGCACGCGCGCGACTTCTCCCGCCACAAAGACGCGCAGCTCGCTGAAGAGCTGATATTCCAGCTCTGCGATGCGGTCCTTCGCGGTCAGGAGCGTGTTTTCCAGTTCCTTGAGCTCGGGCGTGAAATAGCGCTCTGAGGACACGAGCGTCTGCTTGCGGATGTATTCCTCCGGAAGCGGCACGTCGGAGGCGGAGTTCGGCACGTCGATATAATAGCCGAAAACCTTGTTGAAGCCGAGCTTCAGCTTTTTGATGCCGGTGCGCTCGCGCTCGCGCTGCTCGAGCTCGGCAACGAGGGAGGCACCGTTGTCGCGCACGGAGCGGAGCCGGTCGACCTCTTCGTTATAGCCCTCGCGCAAAATTCCGCCCTCGCGGACGGAGAAAGGCGGCTCGTCGCAGATCGCCTCGCCCACGCGCGCGGCGATGTCCGCGAGCGTATCCGTTGCGGCGACGGCGCGCAGCTCCGCGCTCTCGCAGCCGGCGAGCAGCGCCGTCAGCTTCGGCAGCTGCTCGCAGCAGGCTGCCAGCTGGCTCAAGTCCCGGCCATTGGCCGAGCCGTAAACCGCGCGGGCGATCAGTCGCTGCATGTCGCCGATCTCCCGCAGCGCGCGCACGAGCTCCGCGCGCAGAACGTTATCGTTCACAAGCTCGCCCACTGCGGCGTGGCGGCGCTTAATCTGCACGGGGCTTAAAAGCGGCCGCTCTACCCAGGCGCGGAGCATGCGCCCGCCCATGGGCGTTTTTGTCTGATCCAGCACCCAGAGGAGACTGCCCTTCTTCTCGCCGGAGCGGAGCGACTCTGTCAGCTCCAGATTCCGGCGGGTGGTGTAGTCCAGCTCCATATAGCGGTCTTCGCCGAAGAGCTCCGGGCGGCTCAGATGGCTGAGATCGCATTTCTGCGTCTCCTGCACATAGGCGAGCAGGGCGCCCGCGGCACAGACCGCGCCGGGCGCGGATCCGAGATCGAGCGCGTCCACATCCGGCGCGTCAAACTGCTCGCAGAGCCGCGCCGCGGCGGCCATGGCGTCAAACCGGCCCTCGTCGGCCTCCACCATGCAGCCCAGCCGCTTTTGCAGGAAAGTGTAAATCTCCGGGTTTTCCACCGCGCCGAGACTGAGCACGGCCTCTCGCGGGGAGAACCGTCCCAACTCATTGAGGATATGCGTCACCGCGCTCTCGCGGAAGTCGGCGGCGCAGAATTCGCCGGTGGAAATGTCGCAGAAGGCGACTGCGCCTTGTTCGCCCGCGAGGAACACAGAGGCGAGATAGTTCGACTTTCCCTCCTCCAGCATGGAGCTCTCCGTCACGGTGCCGGGGGTGATGATGCGGATGATATCGCGCTTGACCAGCCCCTTTGTCAGCGCCGGGTCCTACATCTGCTCTCAGAAGGCGACCTTGTAGTCCTTGGCGGTGAGTCTGCCGGTATAGGTCTCCGCCGCGT
>JAZQDI010000034.1:0-7163 GCA_045546715.1 Oscillospiraceae bacterium
CACGCCGGGCGTGGAATAGCGGGTTTTGGCGATCCAGGGATAGACCTTGCTGCCGGGCAGGTGTCCGCCCTCGCCGGGCTTGGCGCCCTGCGCCATTTTGATCTGCAGCTCCTGCGCGCTGTTTAAGTAAGCGCTCGTGACGCCGAAGCGGCCGGAGGCGATCTGCTTGATGGCGGAGCAGCGCATGGGATCGCTCAGCCGGTCCGGGCGCTCGCCGCCCTCGCCGGAGTTTGATTTGCCGCCGAGGGTATTCATCGCGACGGCGAGACACTCATGCGCCTCCTGCGAGATGGAGCCGTAGCTCATGGCGCCGGTCTTAAACCGCTTCACAATCGACTCGACCGGCTCAACCTCTTCGATGGGGACGCCGCCGTTTTCGTCGCGCCGGACGTCCAGCAGTCCGCGCAGCGTGTGCGGCACCTCGAGATTGTCCACCATGGCGGTATACTGCTTGAAGGCGTCGTAGTCGCCCTCCCAGGCCGCCTTCTGCAGGAGCTTGATTGTGAGAGGATTGTACATGTGATCCTCGCCGTGCGCGCCGGAGCGGAGCTTGTGACTGCCGACGGAGTTGAGCGTGGTGTCGATGCCGAGACCCAGTGGCTCAAAGGCCTGATCGTGCTTCCACTCGACGCCCTCGCCGATCTCCTCCATGCCGATGCCCTCGACGCGGCTGGTCGTGCCGGTGAAATAGCGGTCGATGACGGCGCGGCTGATGCCGACGCACTCAAAGATCTGCGCGCCCTGATAGGACTGAATGGTGGAGATGCCCATTTTGGAGGCGATCTTCACGATGCCGCTCAAAACCGCGCGGTTATAGTCCGCAATGGCGGCGCCGGGGTCCTTGTCCAGCAGGTCGAGCGTGACGAGCTCTTCAATGCACTCCTGCGCGAGGTAGGGGTTGATCGCCTGCGCGCCGTAGCCGAGGAGAGTTGCGAAATGATGCACCGTGCGCGGCTCGGCGCTCTCGAGAATGAGAGACACGGCCGTGCGCTTTTTTGAGCGGACGAGATATTTCTGCACGGCCGAGACCGCGAGCAGCGACGGGATGGCGACGTGGTTTTCGTCCACGCCGCGGTCAGAGAGGATGAGAATGTTCGCGCCCTTCTGATACGCGCGGTCGCAGGCGACAAACAGCCGCTCCACCGCCTGCTCAAGCGGCGTGCGCTTATAATAGAGGAGACTGATCGTCTCCACATGGAACTGCTTTTCCTCCATGTGGCGGATCTTCATGAGATCCACGCTCGTGAGAATCGGGTTTTTGATCTGCAGAACGGCGCAGTTTTCGCCCCGCTCCTCGAGCAGATTGCCGTCCGCGCCGAGATAGACCGCCGTGTCGGTGACGAGCTTTTCCCGGATCGCGTCGATGGGCGGATTCGTGACCTGCGCGAAGAGCTGCTTGAAGTAGCTGAAGAGGGGCTGCCGCGCCTCGGAGAGGACGGCGAGCGGAATGTCCGTTCCCATGGCGGCGGTCGGCTCGGCGCCGTTTTTCGCCATGGGGATGATGGCCTCCTTCATTTCCTCATAGGTATAGCCGAAGGCCTTGTAGAGCTTGTCGCGCAGCTCCTGCGAGTGCGTGGGCGGCTTGTGGTTCGGGATCGGGAGCTCCTCGAGATGCACGAGGTGCTGATCCAGCCACTCGCCGTAGGGGCTCTGGGAGGCGTAATGCTCCTTGAGCTCCTCATCACCGATCAGGCGCTGCTGCTTCGTATCGACCAGAAGCATGCGCCCGGGCTGCAGGCGGGATTTGCGCACAATGTCCTCCGCCGCGAGATCGAGCACGCCGACCTCGGAGGAGAGAATGAGATAATCATCCCGCGTCTGATACCAGCGGCAGGGGCGCAGACCGTTGCGGTCGAGCACCGCGCCGACACGGTCACCATCGGAAAAGACGATGGCGGCAGGACCGTCCCACGCCTCCATCATGGTGGCGTAATAGAGATAGAAATCGCGCTTCGTCTGGCTGATTTTCTTATCGTTCGCCCACGGCTCCGGCACCGTCATCATCACGGCCTGCGGCAGGTCGATGCCGTTCATCATGAGAAACTCGAGCGTATTGTCGAGCATGGCGGAGTCCGACCCGCGTGTGTCCACGACGGGAAAGATTCGGTCCATATCCTCGCCGGACAGGACGGGCGAGTGCATCGTCTCCTCGCGGGCGAGCATGCGGTCGGCGTTGCCGCGGATGGTGTTGATCTCGCCATTGTGCATGATCAGGCGGTTCGGGTGCGCCCGCTCCCAGCTGGGATTCGTGTTGGTGGAAAAGCGGGAGTGCACCATGGCCATGGCGCTCTCACACTCGGGATCCTGCAGATCCTGATAGAACGCGCGCAGCTGGTTTACCAGGAACATGCCCTTATAAACCACGGTGCGGCTCGAGAAGGAGACGATATAGGTGCCGATGTCGCTCTGCTCAAACTCGCGCCGGATGATATAGAGCAGGCGGTCAAACTCCAGCCCCTCCGAGACGTTTTCCGGGCGGCGCACGAAGCACTGGCGGATGGCGGGCATGGCGTCTCTCGCCGTCTGACCCAGCACCTCCGGGCAGACCG
Organism: Oscillospiraceae bacterium; assembly: GCA_045546715.1. GTDB lineage: Bacteria > Bacillota > Clostridia > Oscillospirales > Oscillospiraceae > CAG-103. Next base: position 2,550 of record JAZQDI010000034.1, read on the forward strand.
GCACCTCGCGCCAGCCGAGAAACTCCACGCCGTGGCGGCGCACGATGATCTCGAGCATCTTTTTCGCCTGCAGCCGGGTAAGCGTGTCCTGCGGGAAGAAGAACATGCCGACGCCGTAGCTGCGCGCCGCGCCCAGATCCTCAATGCCGCAGTCTGCAGCGGCCTTGACCATGAGCTTGTGCGGGATCTGCATCATGAGTCCCACACCGTCGCCGGTCTCGCCGCAGGCGTCACGTCCGGCGCGGTGCTGCAGCTTCTCGACGATCTTGAGCGCGTCGTCTACCGTGCGGTGGGTCTGCTCGCCGCGGATGCTGATGACCGCGCCGATGCCGCAGGCGTCGTGTTCAAACGCAGGGTCATACAGCGGATATCGCTCGTCTCGGTTGCTTTGCATAAAATGGCCTCCCGATTCTTGGTTAAGTTGCGAGAAAATAAAGCTTCAATTTAAGAAAACCGATAGATAGCTTCATTTTGTTTCATTAGTGTACTGCCATTTTCAAGTGATGTCAACGCTTTGCGACAGGCTGTCAAAAAGTTTGGAGCGGTTCACAAAATTTCCGGAAAAGCCAGAAAAAACCTTGTGGAAAAATTTTCGCATTTAATCAAATAAAGTAGGGGCGATTCACGAATCGCCCGCTTGCGGGATCATGATTGCAGTAAAATTGGGAGGGGCAAGCCCCTCCCTTACAGATTCTGTTTTCGTGCGGCAAATAATTTCAAAGCGGGACAGAGGACGCCATCCCCTACGATGAATGTTCGGCTGCCTTGCCGCACCAACTATCCGCCCGCTTCCACAAAAAAGAGAACCCACATCGTGGGTTCTCTTTTTCCATATTGCTTTTATTTCGCCATATCCCGGTACAGGAAGGTGACGATCTGTGCGCGGGTACAGGGGTTCGCGGGAGAGAACGTCGTTGCCGAGGTGCCGGCAGTTACTTCGTTCTTCACCGCCCAGAGGACGGCGTCCGTGTAATACTGTCCGGTCGGAACGTCCTTGAAGGGGTTCGCCGCAGGTGCCGGCGTTGCAGTTAGCTTCGCTGTCGGCGCAGGCGTTGCAGGCGGCTTGGCAAGCGGGCGGCCGTGATCGTTCGCCAGAACAGAGCAATCCAAAACGAAACCCAATGAAATGGGTTCGTTTTGGAAAGGAAGAATGGGGACGCGGATGCGCAAGCGCCGGGCAGAGGCAGCGCCTTTGTCCGGCGGCGAAGCGAAGCAAGCCCATTCTGACGTCACCCTGCCATCACATGCACCTTCAGCACACCCTTCGTTGCGCGCAGGGCAGTGAGAAAGGCGTCCATGGAAACGCGCATGTGCTCGGTCTCAGCCGTGATTGTCACGGGGGCAACGCCGCTGGCGGGGATGGTCTGGTTGATCGTGAGGATGTTCGCGCCGTTGCCGGCGAAGATGGAGAGTACGTCGCTGAGGACCCCCTGCTGATCGCGCAGCTCCATGGAAAACGTGACAAGGGCGCTGCGGCTCATGTCGTGAAACTCGCGCACGGCGTCCTTATACTTATAAAAGGCGCTGCGGCTGATGTCCACGCGGGCGACAGCCTGTCCGACCGTCTTCACCTCACCGGTCTCCAGAAGCGCCTTGGCCTCGACCACCTTGAGAAACACCTCGGGCAGCACGTCCGCCTCCACGAGATAATATTTCGGCTGTTTTTTCGCCGCCATGGAAACACCTCCACCAGTTTTTGTCTTTCTGTGGTGCACATTTGTGCCCAGTATAGCACAACTCCCGCCGATGGGCAATCGGCGGGAGTTGTTATTTTGTTCACATCAGGCGTCCAGATACCGGCAGGCGGCGAGGGCGGCGACGGCGCCGTCGGCCACGGCGGTGGTGAGCTGGCGGACGGTCTTTTTCCGGCAGTCGCCGGCGACAAAGACGCCGGGCGCCGCAGTGAGGCAGTCCTCCGCGGAATCGGCATAGCCCGCGGCGTCGAGCGCAATGAGATCGGCAAAGGCGCCGTTGTCCGGCTGATGACCGACGGCGACGAACACGCCCTCAACGGGAATGTCGCGCGCTGCGCCGTTCTGCTCCACGGTGACGCCGGTGACAGCCTCGTCGCCCAGCAGGGCGGCGACACGGGCGCTCAGCACCAGCTCCACATTCTCCTTCTGCGCGAGGGCGTCAGCCAGCTTCTGCTCGCCGCGGAAGGAATCGCGCCGGTGGATCAGATAGACCTTGGAGCAGGTCTCACTCAGGAGCATGGCGTCCTGCAGGGCGGAGTTTCCGCCGCCGACGACGGCGACGGGGAGCCCGGCATAAAACGCGCCGTCGCACACGGCGCAGTAATTGACGCCGCTGCCGACGAGCTCCTCCTCCCGCTCGACGCCGAGCGGACGCGGCCGCGCGCCGAGGGCGAGGATGACGGCCTTCGCCTCATAGGACGCGCCGGACTCACAGAGGACGGTTTTTACATCGCCGTTTACACGGATGCCCGTGACCTCCTCGAGCTCCACCTCCGCGCCCTGATCCATGGCCTGGTTGGTCATGAGATCGCCGAGCTCAGAGCCGGAGACGGAGGCGAAGCCGGGAAAATTCTCCACCCGGGGAGACCAGGTGATCTGGCCGCCAAAGGTGTTTTTCTCGATGATGAGAACGGATTTGCCCGCGCGGCGGGCATACACGGCAGCCGTGAGCCCCGCAGGGCCGCCGCCGACGACAATGACATCATACATGTTTTTTCTCCTCCAAGGAAACAGGCGGCGGAAGCTCCGCCGCCTGTCTGACTGCTCTGATCGATTCAGGAAATGGTGCTCAGATACTGCTTGATGGCGCCGGCGCCGGCGATCTTCTCAAATTCGCCGCCGTGGACCATGACGAGCGTGGGCGCCTGCTTCACGCCGTACTGCTTGCAGAGCTCGGCGTTCTCGCCGGCCATGAGCTTCTCATAGGGGAAGCCTGCCTTGTCGAGATACTGGCTCGCGATCTTGCAGTTGGGGCAGGTGGGCGTGGCGAAGAGGATGGTGCGGTCGCCGTCCGTGGCGGCGGCCGTCTCGGTCTTCGCGGCAGCGGGCGCGGAAACCGCGGTCGCATCGATGGGGCCGGTGTGGGTCAGGTGGGAGTTGGCGACAACATACTCGCGGCGCTCCTTGAACTCCTGGGCCTTGCCGTCGTTCCAGTTCTGCACGGGGCGGTAGTAGCCGGTGATGCGGCTGTAAACCTCGGTGGGCTTGCCGCAGTGCGGGCAGGTGAACTGCTCGCCGGTGAGATAGCCGTGATCCTTGCAGACGGAGTAGGTCGGGCTCATGGTGTAGTAGGGCAGACGATAGTTCTCGGCAATCTTGCGCACGAGGTTGGCCGCAGCCTCCCAGCCGGGCAGCTTCTCGCCGAGGAAGGCGTGGAAGACGGTGCCGGAGGTGTAGCGCGTCTGCAGATCGTCCTGCACGTCGAGCGCGGCAAAGACGTCGTCCGTGTAGCCCACAGGCAGGTGAGAGCTGTTGGTGTAATACGGCGCGCCGCCCGCCTCGGCGGCGGTGATGATGTCCGGGAAGTCCTCCTTGTCGTGCTTGGCAAAGCGATAGGCAGTGGACTCGGCAGGCGTCGCCTCGAGGTTGTAGAGATCGCCGTACTGCTCCTGGTAGTCGCTCAGACGCTCGCGCATGTGGTCGAGCACCTGCTTGGCGAACTCCTGGCACTTGGGATCGGTCATGTCGGCGCGGATCCAGTTGGCGTTGAGACCGGCTTCGTTCATGCCGACGAGGCCGATGGTGGAGAAGTGGTTGGCAAAGGTGCCGAGATAGTGCTTGGTGTAGGGATAGAGACCCATGTCAAGCAGCTTCGTGATGACGTCGCGCTTGATCTTCAGAGAGCGGGCGGACAGATCCATCAGGTGGTCGAGACGCTCATAGAAATCCTTCTCGTCCCTGGACTGATAGGCCAGACGCGGCATGTTGATCGTGACAACGCCGATGGAGCCGGTGCTCTCGCCGGAGCCGAAGTAGCCGCCGGACTTCTTGCGCAGCTCGCGCAGGTCCAGACGCAGACGGCAGCACATGCTGCGCACGTCGGACGGCTCCATATCGGAGTTGATGTAGTTGGAGAAATAGGGGGTGCCGTACTTCGCGGTCATCTCAAAGAGGAGCTTGTTGTTCTCCGTGGGAGACCAGTCAAAGTCGCGGGTGATGGAATAGGTCGGGATCGGGTACTGGAAGCCTCGGCCGTTGGCGTCGCCCTCGATCATGATGTTGATGAAGGCCTTGTTCACGAGATCCATCTCGGCCTTGCAGTCGCCGTAGGTGAAGTCCATCTCCTTGCCGCCGACGATGGCAGGCAGATCCTTCAGGTCCGCGGGGATGGTCCAGTCGAGCGTAATGTTGGAAAACGGCGCCTGCGTGCCCCAGCGGGAGGGGGTGTTCACGCCGAAGATGAAGGACTGGATGCACTGCTTGACTTCCTTGTAGCTCAGGTTGTCCACCTTGACGAAGGGCGCAAGATAGGTATCAAAGGAGGAGCACGCCTGTGCGCCTGCCCACTCGTTTTGCATAATGCCCAGGAAGTTGACCATCTGGTTGCACAAGGTGGACAGGTGACCTGCGGGAGAAGAGGTGATCTTACCGGGAACGCCGCCCAGGCCTTCCTGGATCAGCTGCTTCAGGCTCCAGCCTG
>JAZQDI010000035.1:0-7936 GCA_045546715.1 Oscillospiraceae bacterium
GCCTGCTTGCTGACGCGGACCTGCTCGCGGTGGCTCACGGGGCTGACGCGGTTCATGTAGCCCTCGGGGAAGACGTGAGACTTCACGAACTCCATGTTCTGGATGGTGTTGAAGGCCTCCTGCTCGTCCTTGCTGATCTCCTTGACCGCCAGGAACGCGATGCGGGCGAAGGTGGTGTCGGCCTTGATGTCCTTCAGGTCGGGACCGTAGAGCAGGATCTCGTCGCCGGAGACCAGGCTGTGATCGTCGGTCACGCAGGTGAAGTTCACGGCAGCCTTGCCGCTTCCGCCCAGCTCAAAGGCGGCGTCCTTCATCATGACCAGCTCGCTGGCGCCGGTGTCCTTCCATGCGTCGCGCTCGTTGTAGGCCCACTTCTGCTTCGGGGTGCCGAGTTGTTCCATCGTATCGTTAATAAAGCTGTTGTACAGATCCATGATCGTTCCTCCATTTAAGAATTCAGTTGAAAGTTCAGATGATTTCCAGTGCCTGCAGGGCCTGCTTGACGCCGACCATGATGTTGGAATCCTCAGGCAGCTCGAACACGCTCTTGCCCTGGATGTCGTTGGCGGCGTGCAGCGGATCGGTGGGGATGAAGGCCAGATTCTCGACGTTCTCCAGCTTGATGAGATCGTTCATGCTGGGATCCACCACGCGGTTGCAGATGATGCCGATGCGCTCATACTTGATCAGCTCGTCGGCCACTTCCTTGATCTCCTTGCAGACGTTCACGCCCTTGGCGCTCTGGTCGGTGATGAGGATCAGGTGGGTCACCTCGTCCAGGACGCGGCGGCTGATCTGCTCGATGCCGGCCTCGCAGTCGATGACCACGTAGTCGAAATCGCCGGCCAGCATGCTGATGACTTCCTTCAGATAGGAGTTGACGGAGCAGTAGCAGCCCGCAGCCTCGGGGCGGCCGATGGCCAGGAAGGAGAAGCCCTCGCACTCAACCATCGTGTCGAAAATGCGGAAGCGCGCCTCGTTGAGAATCTCGATCGCCTGACGGTACTCGCCGCGCTCCGACGTCTCGATAACGGCGTTGCGGATATCGTCGAGCGTGTGGTCCACCTGGATGCCGAGCGCGGTGCTCAGACCGATGGCGGGGTCGGCGTCGATGGCGAGGATGCGCTTGCCGGGATGCGCGTCCACCAGATGACGGACGATGGCGCTGCACAGGCTGGTCTTGCCCACGCCGCCTTTGCCTGCTACGGCAAGAATTTTGGCCTTGTTCTTATTCTCTTCCATGGAATTCCCTCCATTTATCATTTCTTGATCATATCATAGCAAGGGAATTGGAATTTGTCTGTGCGTTCGTCACAAAACTCGTAAAAAAATTGACAATGTGCCCGGTATCGGCGGAGCAGAACGGCAGGTTCTTGAAATTTCAATTGAATTATCCCAGAAAACGGAATAAAAGAATTGTCAAGACTTGAACGAATATGGTATATTGAGCAGGATCAAAGAAGATGAAGATTGAAGATCAGAAATCTGGAGGAAAAACAGATGAAAGGACTGGAAACCGGAAAAACCCGCATCCGCCATCAGGTGTTCACAGAGATTGCCCGTCTGGCCTATGAGGGCGGAGACTACGCCGACAAGCTGGAACGGCTCCCCTATGAGATCATCCCCGGAGAGATCAGCTCCTACCGGGACAGTATTTTTCTCGAGCGCGCCGTGATCGGCGAGCGTCTGCGTCTGGCAATGGGTCTGCCCGTGCAGCGGCTTGCGGACTACGCCCGCGTGTCTGACGGGATCGAGGCCGCCCTCTCCCCCGAGAGCTATTACGAAAAGCCGCTGATCAACGTCATCAAGTTCGCCTGCAACAGATGTCCGGACAACGTGGTCCGCATCACGGACGGCTGCCAGGGCTGCCTGGAGCACCCCTGCATGGAGGTCTGCCCCAAGGGCGCGATCTACCGCGAAAACGGCCGCGCGCACGTTGACACCGAAAAGTGCATCCGCTGCGGCAAGTGCATGCAGGCCTGCCCCTTCCACGCGATCGTGCGTCAGGAGCGGCCCTGCCGCAAGGCCTGCGGCATGGACTGCCTCCACTCCGACGAGATGGGCCGCGCGGAGATCGACTATGAAAAGTGCACCTCCTGCGGTCAGTGCATGGTCGCCTGCCCCTTCGGCGCGATCAGCGACAAGAGCCAGATTTTCCAGACGATTCAGGCCATCAAGAGCGGTGAAGAGGTCCATGTGGCGCTCGCGCCGGCCTTCGTCGGTCAGTTCGGCGCAAAGGGTGTACCGGAAAAGATGCAGTCCGCGTTTAAAAAGATGGGCTTTGCCAAGGTGCACGAGGTTGCCATCGGCGCGGATCTGTGCGTGATCGAGGAGGCGGCTGACTTCCTGGAGGAGGTTCCGGAGAAGCACAAGTTCATGGTCACGTCCTGCTGCCCCAGCTGGAGCGACATGGTGAAAAAGCTCTTCCCCCAGTTTGCGGAGAACATCTCCGTGGCGCTCACGCCTATGGTGCTCACGGCGCGCATGATCAAGCGCAAATACCCCGGCTGCAAGGTCGTGTTCGTCGGCCCGTGCGACGCGAAAAAGCTCGAGGCGCGGCGGCGCACCGTGCGCAGCGACGTGGACTTCGTGCTCACGTTTGAAGAGGTGCTCGGCATGATGGAGGCCAAGGGCATTGACGATGTGTTCTCCGGCGAGGACGCGCCGCTCAACGAGGTCGGCGCGGACGCGCGGCGCTTTGCCGTCGCGGGCGGCGTGGCGCAGGCCGTGGTGAACGCGATCCACGAGATCGACCCCGACCGGGAGATCAAGGTCGCGAGCGCGGCGGGTCTTGCCGAGTGCCGCAAGCTTCTGATGATGGCGAAGGCCGGAAAATACGACGGCTATCTGCTCGAGGGCATGGCCTGTCCCGGCGGCTGCGTCAACGGCGCGGGCACGCTGCGCCAGCCCGAAAAATCCGCCCAGGCGGTGAACAAATTCGCCGACGAGGCGCCCTTCTCCTGCGCCAACTGCACGCCGTATATTGACTATTTGCCTCTGATCGAAGAAAAAGGCAAAATCCGCAAATAAAAAGCGGGCGGATGATATCCGCCCCTACAAAAAAGACCGCATCCGTTGGATGCGGTCTTTTCAGCTTATTTCTCCAGTCTCGCGTTGAGCTTGGCGATGAGGCCGTCCACCAGCTCCTGGTGGTTCTGCACGTTCAGCTCTGCCTCGCGGTTGACGGTGTACTTGAAGGTAAACTCCATCATGTACTGGCTGACCTTGCGGATCTCGCCGCGCATGGCGGCAATGACGCCCTGCGCCAGATGCACCGCGCCGAGCACATTGTAAACCATCTCGTCGGAGCAGACGTCCGCGACCGGGTCCAGCAGCTCCATGAGGCGGCACATGATATAGACGATCTCGTTGGGGATGCCGCAGGCCACGCGGGCAGCGCTCTCGAGCTCCTCGGGCGTGGACTCCTCGGACAGGCGCTTGAGCAGCGGCGTGCGGGAGCGAACCATCTCCTCCACCTGCTTGAGCATATACTTGCTCATCTCAGACAGCTCCTGAGAGACCTCGGCTTCGAGCTTGCCCTCCTCGGCGCTCTGCGCGGCGAGCGCACCCAGCGCGGCAGCCAGCGCGGCGGTGAGCGCGGCGGCGCTGCCGTTTTCAGGCTTGCCGGCGGGATCGGCAACGGCTTCGATGTATTCCTTCAGGCTCTTGTCGGTCAGACGCTGCAGCTTGATGGTTGCTTTCTTTTCTTCTGCCATGTTAGATTCCTCCAAAGTTTCATATTGATGGGGATACTGTACCATGACCGGACAGGTTTTTCAGTGAGGAAATCACAGAAGTCATGTATGAATTGCATGGATCCCGGTGATACTCCAGTCAGAATGATTCGGGAGGACGGGTACATGAAGGAAAAGGAGAGGCTTTTTATCTGGGAGCGGGCGCTCATTTTGGCGCTCTGCGTCACGCTGCTGCTCGGCGCGTGGCTGCCGGAACCGCGGCTCGCCGGCTGGTGGTGCGTGATGTTCCCGCCGCTCTGCCCTTCCGGCGCCGTCGAGACCATGGCGCGCGATGACGGGCACGAAGCGGACTATGAAATCCGGTTTCGGATTGTGGAGCTGTGGGAAATGCTGAAATTGCATATGTAGGGGCGACCTGTGGTCGCCCGCTTCTTCCAAATAAAAAGACCGCCCTTTGGAGCGGTCTTTTTATTTGATCATTTACAGGGTCTGATAAACGTGCAGAACCTTGGCAAGCTGGCCGCGGGTGGCGTAACCCTGCGGATAGAACGTGCCGTTGCCCATGCCGCTTACGATGTTGTTCTGCACCGCCCAGATGACGGCGGGCACCGCGTAATCGCTCACGCGATCCTTGTCGGAGAACATGTCCAGATTGCCGGTGACTTCCTTGCTGCCGGAATAGCGATACAGCATGGAGACCATCTGCTCGCGCGTGATGCTCGCGTTGGGTGTGAAGGTGGTCTCACTGGTGCCCTTGACGATGCCGTTGTTGTACGCCCAGATGACGGCGCTGCGATACCAGATGTCCGCAGGAACGTCGGTGAACGGGCAGGCCATGCCGCTCACGTTCGGAGAGCCGGCCATGCGGTAGAGCACGGTGGCGAACTGTGCGCGGGTGGTGGTGCTGTTCGGCTCAAAGCGGTTGTCACCCATACCGGCCATGATGCCCTTTTCATAGCAGTACTTCACATCGTTGTAGAACCAGTCGGAAGCGGCAACATCCGTGAAGGGCAGACCGGTGGAGGGGGTGGGATCCACAGGAGTCGGGTTGACCGGGGTGGGATCGGCGCTGCCGCGCTCGGGCAGCTGCGCAATGATCTGCTCGGCCATGTACTTGTGGCCGGCCTCGGTCGGATGGCAGTCCTTGACAATCTCGTCAAAGAACGTGGGGTCAATGAAGGGAACGGTGTCGTCGATCTCGGTAGCAGTCACATCGGCGTACTTATAGCCGAGGACGGAGGCCTGCTGCTGCATATAGAGGTTGAGACGGGCAACCATCAGATCGGCAGCCTTGCCGACGGGAACGAGTTCGGCGGAGCTGAAGGCCTTGACCTTGCCGAAGGGGTTATACATGCCGACAACGACAATCTCAATGTTCGGGTTGTATTTCTTGATCGCGTTGATGAGCGGCGCCCAGTTGTTCTTGAAGGCGGTCTCGCCGATCGTCATATACTTCAGGAACTCGGCGACTTCCTTCACAAGATTCATGCCGGGATCATCCAGCTCAGCGGCGGTCTGCTTCATGGCATAGAGGAAAATGTCGTTCAGACCGAGGGCCACCGTGCAGAGATCGGCGTCATGAATGTTCTGGCGGAAGAAGTTTTTGAAGCCGAAGGCGCCCTGACTGCAGTAGGGAGCCAACGCCTCGCGCGTGCCGGGACGGATGTAATACTCGCTGTCCGGATCGGCATAGCGGGCGAGCAGCGGATCGTTGGGGTCCTTCATGGTCATTTCCATCCAGTTGAGGACGTCATGCAGACCATTGAAATACATGGCGCGGAGATTCACGGCCTCCTGGCTGGCGGAATAGTCATCATCCAGCAGCCAGCGAACCTCGACGGTGCGCATGCCGGTGTGGGCCAGGGACTGCAGCGTGGCGCCGGTCGCATTGGCCACATGGCTGTGATATGCGGCAGGCACGGTCACAAAGCCGCGCTCGTCTCTGGCATAGGAGCCATAGCCGGCGGCAATGCTGTCGCCGATGCAGACATAGTGCTTATACTGTTTTACGTTCTCCATGGTGGCCGCCTGCGCGGACATGGCAAACAGTCCTCCCAGCATCACGACGGCCAGCAGCAGCGCCAGCAGACGAGCGGCGGGAGTTCTCTTGATATTGGTCATAATAAATCACCTCGCAGGGTATATCATAAAACAGAAAATGAATTTTGTCAACAATTTGTAATCAATTTGTTACCGTTAATGATTTGCCATTTTGACCGCCGTATCCAGCGCAATGGTGATCATCTGGCGGAAGGAGGTCTGGCGCTCCTCGCTGGAGAGCTGCTCCGGACGATAAAGGTGATCGGAAATGGTGAACAGTCCCAGCGCGCGCTTCCCTGCCCGGGCGGCGTTCATATAGAGACCGGCGGCCTCCATCTCGGTTGCGAGCACGCCCATCTTCTTCCACAGATCCGGGCTGTCAGACCCGTCGCTGTAGAAATTATCGGCGGAGAGGATATTGCCCACATGGAGCTTCACGCCCTGCTCTTTGGCGGCCTCGACCGCAGCGGAGAGCAGATCGAAATCCGCAATGGGGGCAAAGGTGCCGTTCAGCCCGAACTGGTGGGCAAAGTTGGAGTCGGGGCAGGCGCCGGCACCTGCCACCACATCCATGAGCTGAAGATCATCGTGAATGCCGCCGGCACTGCCGACGCGGATGATGTTGTCCACATCATAGAAATTGTAGAGCTCCCAGCTGTAAATGCCGATGGAAGGGATGCCCATGCCGGAGGCCATGACGGTCACCGGGACGCCCTTCCACGTGCCGGTATAGCCCTGCACGCCGCGGACATTGTTCACCAGAACCGGATCGGTGAGAAACGTCTCGGCAATGAACTTGCTGCGCAGCGGATCACCGGGCATGAGCACCGTTTTCGCAATCTCGCCGAGCTTCGCGGAGATGTGAGGAGTGGGAACGGACATGGGATTGCCTCCTTTTTGAATCAGTCAACCATTTTTGCAACGATGATGAAGCGTCCGTCCTGCGTGTGATACGCGCAGGTGGAAAGCGTCAGCAGCCGGTCGCCGAACTGAAAGTCCACGCCGGTGTCATACAGGCGGTTTGCCAGAATGAAGCTGCGGAACTGCTCAAAACGCTCAGCGTCGTTGGTGGTCGTATACTGGAAATACTGGAAGCCGGTATAGCTGTCCGGCTGGATCTGAGTCGGAATTGCGGCGATGATCTGATAGGTATGATCGCCGTAGATGGTATGGAACCGAATGTTCGGATGCGCGATGGCAAAGGCCGGATCCTGATAGGACATGAGCGCGCCGAACATGGTGCCGTCTTTCATGTGGTGGCCGTAGATGATCGTGTTGTCGCAGGTCTGCAGATCACATTCCTCCGCGACATAGAACGTGCCGCGGGCGGAATAGTTGCCGTAGAAATCGAGATGAAGATATTTATTCTTCTCATACGGCGCCTGCATGACCACATCGTCCACGGTGGTGCCGTCGATCCGCAGCCAGCCGACGGTGTCCGGGTTTTCGGCGAGCAGCGCGTCAAAGCTGGGGTCGTGTTCCCCGTCTGAGGCGAGATCGCCGGACCAGAGCTGAGAGACCAGCTCGCGCACCTTCGCGTCGCTGCGGTCCTGATGCCAGTAATAGAGCAGTATACCCGCGCCGACCGCAAAGGCTACCGCGCTGATTGCCATGATGAATGCCAAAATTTTTTTGCGCATACATTTCCCTCTTTACAGCTGCTTGCAGTTTGAAAATGGGAGTGCCGTGTGTCACGACACTCCCTGTTTTATTTCGTGGATTGCCTGAATATCCAGGCCGCAGAATCAGTTGCTCTTGCGATACTTGCGGTAAGTAACGACGAAGACCAGAGCGCTGACCAGAACGATCGCCGCGATCAGGATGATCATGCGGGCGTCGTCCGTGCGGGCGCCGGAGCCGCCGGGGGTGTTGCTGCCGGAGCCGCCGCTCGGGGTGGTGCCGCCGCTGGGCGTGCTGCCCTTGTCGCCGGAGCCGTTGCCGCCGCTGCCGGGAATACCGGAGCCGCTGCCGCCGGAGCCGGGCAGACCGCTGCCGCTCGCACCGGAGCCAGGCAGGTCGGAGCCGGAACCACCGGAACCGGGCAGACCGCTGCCGGGCAGACCAGAGCCGGAGCCGCCAGAACCGGGCAGACCGCTGCCGGGCAGGCCAGAGCCGCTGCCGCCGGAACCGGGCAGACCACTGCCGGGCAGGCCAGAGCCGCTAATGCCGGAGCCGGGCAGACCGGAGCCAGCATCGCCGGA
>JAZQDI010000036.1:0-15246 GCA_045546715.1 Oscillospiraceae bacterium
CGCGCTCCGCAGTTCTCCAAGCGCTAAATCGTCAGAAGAAAAGCAGTATGGTCATGTGCAGCTGCCAACAGCTACACATCGACCGTCTGCTTTTTTCTTCCTCTCCAAAACAAACCCACTCTGTTGGGATTTGTTTTGGAAACCATGCACTCACTTCGGTGGGTGCTTTTTTATGAGAAACAGCACCCGATCCACCGGGTGCTGTTTCTCGTGTATGCAGTTTAGGAAATCATGCGGTTTTCTCTACTTCCAGAAACACGGAGGGATGCTTCTTGCAGGTCGCGAGACTCACTGCAACGAGCGCAACCGCGCAGGCGATTGCGCCGGGAACTGCAGCGCCGAGTCCGAAGGGGAGTCCCATCTGCTTCCATGCAATGCAGACGACGAAGCCTGCAAGCATTCCGGATAGAATTCCTGCATTGGTAGCTTTGCGCCAATAGAGCGCAGCGAAGCAGGGGAGACCGCAGGCCGCCGCGTAAAAGCTCCATGAGAACATGAGAATGTCATACGCGTTCTGGATATAGAGCGCAATCACCAGAGCGCCGAGCGGTAGAATAATGGAGAATATGCGCGACAGGAAAATCTCTCGCTTGTCTGTCATTCCCGGACGAATGGTCTTTCCAATGTCATGCACACAGGTTTGAACAGATACGAGCAGGTAACTGTCTGCAGTTGACATAATAACAGAGAGCAGACCCGCCAGCGCCAGACCGGTCAGCCCGATGGGCAGAACCTTGATCGCGAGCGCAGGGACGACAGAGTCCGTGTTGGTGATGCCTTCTCCAAGCACCTGATGGCCGATGATGCCCATGAAAAACACCAGAATGATGGTCAGACCATAGACACTCGTTCCGAGGAACATACCTTTCTTGGCGCTGGAGCGATCCTTCGCTGCGAAGGCTCTCTGCCACATTTCCGCACCTGCCATGGTAAAGACAAGATACGTCACAATATCACCGAGAATACTGCCGTTGATGTAGGGCTTTACCAGCGCCGGATCAAGGTTCGCCGTAAAGCTGCCCCAGCCGCCTACATTTTTCAGTGAAGATACGGGGATCAGAATGTAAACAAACAGCAGCAGCATATAAAACTGGAATACATCGGTATATACCACACCGAAGAGACCGGAGGTCGCAGTGTAAACCATGAATACGACGCAGGCGATCAGCGCGCCGATCTCGTAGGTCAGACCGACGTCTCCGCCGAGCATATTGATGATAGTGCCGGCTGCGCGAACCTGAGAAGCGACTGTTCCCATCATGGTAAAGGCAATCAAAGCGGACAGAACGAGCTTTGCCGTTTTGCCGAAGCGTTTCTCAAACAGTTCCGGAATGGAAGAAATGTTGTGCTGCATACCGACATCTGAGATCCGCCCCGAAATGCCGGAAAAAATAAACATTCCGAGCAGATAGGGCAGGGCGGTCATAATCGCCATGAAGCCGCCGGAGTAGGCCTTGCCGGCGCGCCCCATCAGTCCGCTTCCGCCAATGATCGTGGCACAGACTGTCGCCATCAGCACCAGCGGGCCGAAGGATCGGCCTGCGACATAGTAATCACCGGTGTTTTTGATCCGACGAACGAAATATACGCCGATCAGCACCATGGCAATCAGGTACAGTCCGACAATTCCGAGATCAATCCATGAAATTTCACTGTGGTTCATACGTTTCCTCCTTTTATACTTTAATTCACAAAATAATTGTATCTTAATTGTTGATAATTGTCAATAGTTAAGAATAAGCAAGCGTTTTTCATTGACTTTCTCATTCCGGAAGTATAGTATTGCTTTTAGAATGAAAAATCGATCAAAACGCGGATGTCCGCGCAAGTTTGGGAGAGTATAATGGACTGTGATGAGTTGACAGAGGGGAGATCCCCGGTATTCAGGCTGCTGCCGTTGCTTCACCGATTGGTGTCGATGCCGGACACGCGCAGGGAATACGGCTTTACACGAATGCAGATGCTGATTTTCAATACCCTCGCGATCCGCGGGGTGCTGAATATGTCTCAGATCGCTGATTTCATCGGCGCCTCCAAAGAACAGACCACCAGAGCGGTTGCCCCAATGGTGGACGCCGGACTGGTCGAGCGCACGATTCCCGAGGAGAACAGAACGCATGTGGACATCCGGCTGACGGACGCAGGAAAGGCGTTTATGCGCGATTATTTCTGCGATTCAGAAGCGCGGATTCGCGCCAGACTGGACCGTGCGCTGACGCCGGAGGAGCTGGCAGTGCTGCGCGCATCCATTGACGCTGCGGCGGAAATCCTGATGAAAGTAAAATGAATGATACCCCGTTTCTCTGCCGTTTTCGTATAGAGAAGCGGGGCTTTTCAGTATTTAAAACACGTAAAAATTGCTGTTGACTTTTCAGGGTTGACTCATTACTATATAGCAGAGAAAGAGGTGATTGTACCATGAATTGGATTCACACATTTCATGCATCAGACTGGACGCCGCCCGCGCTTCCCGAAAGCGGCGAGATTCCTCACGGGGATATGCCCGGGGATCGCGTGGAGATTGGCGCAGCGCATATTCAGAAGGCAAATGTCATTTTCCCGGTGCTCTGCGAAGAAATCCGCAAGCTCAACCGCGAGAAGGTTGTCGTTGCCGTGAGCGGCGGTTCCGGTGTCGGTAAGAGCGAGACCGCGTCGCTGCTGAGCTTTTACTTTAACGCCATGGGTGTCGGCGCATATACGCTCTCCGGCGATAACTATCCGCGCCGCATTCCCGCACAGAATGACGCGGAGCGTGAGCGGATTTACCGTGTGGGAGGCGTACAGGGTATGCTCTCCGCCGGCTGCTATTCTGCCGATGCGGCTGCGGCACTGCAGACGCTGTGGGAGACCGGACTGGACGCGGATAGCTCCTCCTGTGAAGCGCATCCCTGGCTGTCGGTCTATCAAAAGGCTGGGCGCGAGGCGCTCTCGACTTATCTCGGTACTGATCTCGAACAGAATTTTGAGGAATTGAGCGGCATCCTCTCGAAGTTCCGCGAGTGTGAGCGTGAAATCTGGCTCAAGCGCATGGGACGCTCGCCTGACGCGCTCTGGTATGAACAGGTCGATTTTTCCGAGATCCAGGTCCTGATTTTGGAGTGGACGCACGGCAACAGCGGAAATCTTAACGGTGTGGATATTCCCATTCTGCTCAACAGCACACCGGAGGAAACTGCGGCGCACCGCCGCTCCCGTGCCCGTGACGGAAAGACGGACAGCGCATTTACCACGACGGTGCTGCAGATTGAGCAGGGAATTTTGCATCGTCGCGCAGACGCTGCGAAAATCATTGTGTCGAAAAGCGGGGATCTTCTCACACATGAAGATTATCACCGCCTGATGGGGGACTGAGCCATGAAACCGAAAGCCAATATCCGCCCCATGCTCAATGTCTATCCGGACAGCCTTGGCGGTCGTCTGCGCGATGTTGCGGCGCTGCTCGGAAGCGAGGAGGTTCGCGGCGCGTTCTCTTCGCTCTATGTTCTTCCCAGCATGTTCCATTCCGACCTCGACCGCGGCTTCTCTGTGATTGACTTTGGTCTGGAGGAATCGCTCGCCACGCAGGAGGATCTGGACGCGCTCAAGGCGCTTGATATTGATCTCAAGCTGGACTTCGTACTCAACCATCTGTCTGTGCGCTCTCCCCAATTTCAGGACATTCTGAAAAATGGTGATCAATCTCCTTATCGGGATTTCTTCATTGACTGGAACCGTTTTTGGGATGGTCACGGTGAGATGACGCCGGAGGGCTACATCCAGCCGGATGCAGCGCTTTTGAAGGACATGTTCTTCCGCAAGCCCGGACTTCCCATCCTTATGGTGCGCTTCCCGGATGGCCGTGATGTGCCTTACTGGAACACGTTCTATCAGTCTGTCACCGTGAATGAGGACGGAGAGCGTGATTATCTCGGTCAGATGGATTTGAATATCCGTTCTGATGCAGTCCGTGCGTTTTATCGGGACACGCTGCGACAGCTCTCCGACTACGGCGCCGGTATCGTCCGGCTGGATGCCTTTGCCTATGCAGCGAAGGAGGTCGGCAAGCGCAATTTCTTTAATGAGCCGGATACCTGGGAGCTGCTGGGTGAGCTTCGCCGGACAGCGGATGCGCTGGACTTGTCTCTGCTGCCGGAGATCCATGCGAGCTTTGCCGAGGGACGGCATGAGCAGCTCGCACAGCGCGGCTATATGACTTATGATTTCTTCCTGCCCGGTCTGCTGATCGATGCGCTGGAGAGCGGAAGCGGAGAGCGTCTCGCCGCCTGGGCGAACGAAATGCTCCAAAAAGACGTTCGAACCGTGAATATGCTCGGCTGTCATGACGGCATTCCCATGCTGGACCTGATTGGAATTTTGCCCGAGGAGAGAATTCAGGAGCTGATTGATCTCATCGTCTCGCGCGGCGGCTTTGTGAAGAACCTGCATGGACAGAAAAATGTCTACTATCAGGTGAACGCCACGTATTACAGCGCGCTGGGCGAGAACGACCGCAAGCTGCTGCTTGCCCGCGCAATTCAGCTCTTTATGCCCGGCAAGCCGCAGGTCTGGTATCTGGATCTGTTTGCCGGAACGAACGATCACGATGCCGTGAAGCGCGCAGGAGAGGGCGGCCACAAGGAGATTAACCGAACGAACTTGACTGCCGATCAGATTCGGGACGGTCTGCAGCGCGATGTGGTGCGCGAGCAGCTGCGTCTGCTGAAGCTGCGCAATACCTGCCCTGCGTTTGACTGGGATGCGAAGATCGATGTACAGTCGAAAGGCTCTGAGCTGATCATCCGCTGGGAGGCGAACGGTTCTTCTGCAACGTTGAAGGCAGATATGAAATCACTGGATTATACAGTTGAAATCGCATAAAAGAACCCCTCACTGATCATCAGTGAGGGGTTCTCATTTTCAATGTTTATTCGCTGTATGCGTGTGTCTTCACGTAATCAAACCAGGCGAGCAGACCCTGTGCGTTCAGGTGCATACCGTCTCCGGTGTGGAAGTTTTCCGGCAGGAAGCCGTCCGTTCCGGCAAGATCAAAGGCTGCGTCCAGATACTTCACATCGTTGGACATCGCCGCTTCGGCAATCCATCCGTTTACGCGATTGATCACGTCAATGTTGACATCCTCATATTCATAGCTCTGGGCGATCGGCGTGAGAGACGAGAGGATAATCTGCGTATCCGGTGCTTCTGCACGGATGGAAGCAACCAGATTGTTGATCGCGGATTTGAGTGTGTTCTCCTGAAGAAGATTTGCGTTGTCATCACTGGGCAGGAGAATCACGGTCGCAGGACGGTTCACATATACGATGTCGCCTGCAGGAACCTCGTTGCCGGTCACAGGAGAGAGATATGACGCGGAAGCGAGACTGTTGAGATCCAGTATTCCATCGCTGGGACACCAGACCTGCTGATCCTTTTCTTCTCCGGTGAGGAGATTATTATCCTGCAGCATTTTCAGTGAGCTGTCACCCAGGAAATAGATTCCGTCAATATACGCACTGTCAGCTTCCGGTGTTTCCGCCAGTGCGGCGGGGGAGGTGCTCTTCTGGATCGGGTTGGGAACCGGAGTGTCCGTCGGCTCGCTGCTGACTTCCACGGGTGCCTCGGAGATTTCAGGTGTGGCGGCAATGCTGCGTTCCACCTTCGGCTTCGGAATGTTACCGATGACGGAGGTGAAAATCAGACAGCCGACTGCCAGAACCATGCAGACCAGAATCGCCAGTGACCAGATCCGGTTTTGGGATTGATTGTCTCTTCTCATATCAAAACCCCTTTTGAGAAGGGCGCGTTGAATTGTCAACGCGCCCGATTGTTTGTTTTCGATTACTCCTGCTCAGCCTTGGACTCCTCAATGACCTTCTGCTGCACGTTGCCGGGCGCCTCTTCATAGCGCACGAACTTGCAGGAGAAAGAACCGCGACCCTGCGTCATGGAGCGCAGATCGATGGTGTAGGAACTCATCTCAGCCATGGGGACCTCAGCTTCGACGATCTGCATGCCGTCCTCAGCGTTCATGCCGAGCACGGTGCCGCGGCGCTTGGAGGAGATATCGCTCATGATATCGCCCAGATTCGCGTCGGGGATCGTCACCTTCAGCAGACCGATCGGCTCCATGATGGTGGGCTTTGCCTTCGGGATGCCGTCCTGATACGCAAGACGCGCAGCCGTCTGGAAGGCCATATCATTGGAGTCAACGGGGTGATAAGAACCATCGTACAGGGTGGCCTTCAGACCAACCAGCGGGTAGCCGGCGAGAACGCCCTTCTGCACGGCGTTGCGCAGGCCCTTTTCGACGGAGGGGAAGAAGTTCTTCGGCACGCTGCCGCCGAACACTTCCTCAGCGAAGATCAGATCATCGCTCTCTTCCTGGGGCTCAAAGCGGATCCACACGTCACCGAACTGACCGCTGCCGCCGGACTGCTTCTTGTGGCGGCCGTGCGCTTCAACCTTGCCATGATCTTCTCACGGTAAGCGACGCGGGCGGGCTTGAGCTCAGTTTCAACGCCGAAGCGGCTCTTGAGCTTGGAGCAGAGCACGTCAACCTGAATGTCGCCGGCGCCGGAGATGACCATCTGATGGGTCTCGGCGTTGTTCACCAGTGTGAAGGAGATGTCCTCCTCGTTCAGACGGGCAAGACCGGAAGCAACCTTGTCGTCCTGACCCTTGGTCTTCGGGGAAATGGCCATGGAGTAAACGGGCTCGGCGATGTCGATGGCGGGGAACTCAACCTCGTTCTTGGCGTCGCAGACGGTGTCGCCGGTCTTCCAGTCCATCTTGCCGATTGCGACGATATCGCCGCAGCAGGCTTCCTTGACCTCAGTGTTTTTCTTGCCGCACATAGTGTACATACGGCCCAGCTTGTCGGTGCTGCTGGCGCGCACATTGCGCAGGCTCAGATCAGAGGTGACCTTGCCGGCCATAACCTTGATGAAGGAGTACTTGCCGAACTGATCGGAAATGGTCTTGAACACGAAGGCGGCGACAGGCGCATCGGGCTTGCAGTCGATGTCCGCCGGGGAGGGAGCATAGTCCACAAGGGCCTGCATGAGAGCCTCGGTGCCGATGCCGTTCATGGCGGCGCCGGCGAACACGGGGATGAAGTCGCGGCTCTGCACGCCGAGACGAATGCCCTTCACAGCCTCTTCCTCGGTCAGATCCATCTCTTCCAAGAACTTCTCCATGAGCTCCTCATCGGAGACGGAGGCAGCTTCCAGAAGCTCCATGCGCAGGCTCTCGACCTTGTCAGCGTCCGCTGCGGGAACAGCGACCTTATCGGTCTTTTTGCCGTTCGTGACATAAGCTACGTTGTGAACCAGATCGATCACGCCGCTGCCGTCGCTGGTGGGAATGGTCACAGGGCAGACGGTGTTGCCGTACTTCTCGCGCAGAGCGGCGAGAACGGCGTCGTAGTCGCTGTGCTCCTCATCGATCTTGGAGATGTAGAACATGGTGGGCTTACCGGCAGCCTTCAGAGTCTTCCAGCTGCGCTCAGCGCCGACGGAGATGCCGTCTTTTGCGCTGCAGAAAATCACGCCCACTTCCGCCGCGCGCAGAGCGCAGGCGACCTCACCGGCAAAATCAAAGAAGCCGGGGCAGTCAAGAACGTTAATCTTGCAGCCGCCAAAGTTCACGGGAGCAATACCAGTGGAAATGGTGATCTGGCGCTTGATCTCTTCGGCGTCGTAGTCGCAGACGGTGTTGCCGTCGGCGGTCTTGCCCTGGCGATCGATGGCGCCGGTCAGAAACAGCATGCTCTCGGTCAGCGTGGTTTTACCGGTTCCGCCGTGACCCAGCAGGGCCACGTTGCGAATGTTCTTGGTTTCGTAGCTCATGGAATTACCTCTCCTTGTATTGATGTCAATCGTGAAATTACACAGAAAAGGGCTGATTGTGCGCCCAATTATTAATTATAACGTAATAAGTATCTGTTGTCAATGAAATCGTTTTAGCGCTTTACAAAGTAACAGACGAGCGGAATCACCAACGCGGAAATCAGCTCATACAGCGCCAGATGGAAAGCGCTTCCTGTGGCAAACAGACCCACGCTGCAGAGCCAGAACATGGCCAGCACTCCGATCACCAGCAGAATCAGCGAGGCGGCCAGTCCTGCGTGTACATAGCGGCAGAGCTGCTTTCCGGTCTTGGTGATCGTGAGCAGCGGCGCCAGACCCGAGCGCGTGACAACGCCGCAGATCGGATCGTCCACACCGGCCTCCGGATCAGACAGCACATATCGCTGGCGGAAGGGCGGGAAGTCGAAGCCGTCTGTCTGCATGCGGAACTTTTTCTTGAGCATGCTGGGAGCAATGTTGGGGTCGCGCGCGGCGAAGACCGGACGCTCGGAGCTCTTGAGCAGATAGCCAAGCGCATTTTTTACACTGCGCATCGCGTGATAGCGCACCGGGAACATGCCGCAAAGCTCGTGGTTGATCGCCACAAACAGGCTGGTGTGATCCTCCACGTCGGGCTGTGAGGTGTTGATTTCCTTCAGACGCATAAATTCCGACGTACCGAAGAGCACCTCTTCATCGTTGATATAGCCGGACATACCGCCCGCACTGTCGCAACGGAAGCGCTCCACGCGAAACAGCGGATAATTATACCCGCTCAGCAGTTCAATGAACGCGGGATTCAGGCAGCAGCCGGAGGCGTTGACCAGACTGGCTGCGTAGGCAACGATTTTCGCCTCGCTCATTCCCTGCAGGAAAACAGGCTGCCCGATCGAAATGCTGGTGGGGCCGAAGAGATCCCGGTCTTTCACCACGAAGCGCTTGCTGCGGCCAATATCGCTCGCGCCGGACCAGCCGGCAACGGCAAGCCCCTGCGGCTGCAGGAAAGCGGCAAGACTTTTGAAGGGAACGGTATATGCCATAATGGCGGCCAGCGGCGCCGCGGCAGTAAAGATCGCGGCGAAGACATGCCCCGCGTTTTTGATGCTGCCGCTGAGCAGCGTGGCGAGCAGACTCAGAATCAGCGCTGCCGCGATGAGATACGGCGTGAGCACCGCAAAGATCACAGCGTCGGGACCGGGTTCCTCCGCGCGATGGATAAATCCGTCGGCAGAACGCATGGTTTTGGTGAGCGTGATGCCCTCGTAAAACTCATTCGTCCCTGCCGTGAGGATGGCGGGATCCTTGGAGCGGGAGAGAACATGGAACGTCAGACCATAGCCGCGTGTGCGGCAGAAGCTGCTGTAAATCAGGAAGGTCACGGCGAAGGCGGAAACCACGCAGTAGGGAAGCCCGTTTGCAAGAGAGTCAAACACCACGCACAGCACACCGTCCGCAAGGGAGAAAATGCAGCCTAGCAGGACCAGAGACTCGATTCCGACACGCTTGTTCTTAAAGGCGGTAAGTCCCACGGTCAGAACATCCACACCAATGAGCATGACCGTCAGCTCCAGAATGACGCACATGAGCGCCATGACTCTGGGGGAGTTTCGCAGCAGACCCAGCACCGGCAGACCGGAGGAGAGATACAGCAGAACGAGACTCACGATCAGCGCAAATCTGCTGCGGGTGCGCAGCGCAGATTCCTGACTGGCGTAGTAACGGGAAGCGTGACGAGGCGGTATTTCTTCGCCGAGATCCTCTTCGAGCGCGTCTTCCTCGCGTTTTTCCTCACGGCGCTCTTTCAGCCGCCAGCTCAGCGCGGCAATGCGGCCAACCAGCGGGCGGATTACAGCCTCTTCAAAGCTGCGGCGTTCGACTTCTTCGTATTCCTCATCGTCATACTCATCGAAATCTTCTTCCGGCGCCGGAATATCCGGTTCCGGCGCGCGGCCGTAAAAGGCTGCATCTTCCTCGTCCGTTTCCGGCTCCGCCACCGCATCGGCGTCAGCATAGAGTTCCTCTTCCTGAAGAAGCTGCGAGAGAACCTCCTCGTCAACCGGCAGTTCAGCCGTCACATCCTCGCCGAAGGTCTCGGCCACAGCCTGGAAAACCTGAGTCGGCTCTTCGGGGGAGATAGCGTCCTCTTCGTCCTCGTCAAATTCCGGTTCCTCATCGGGCGGGAACTCACCCTCTTCCGGGGCAATGATTTCCGCAAACCGCTGCGCGAGACCTTTCAGCTTGGAGAAGGGACCGTCGTCCGCGAAGTCTTCCTCTTCCGGGTCCTCTTCCTCATAGACGGGCTCTGTGCCGTGCGGATAATACTCCCGCACGTCGTCCTCCTCGTCCTCATCATAAGGGGCGTCGGCGGAGTTCTGCTCGATCTCGGCGAGAATCTCTTCCAGATCATCGTCATGCAGGCTAGAGAGAACCTCTTCCAGTGCTTCGGGCGTCAGCTCCTCTTCACGTCCGAACAGCTCATCCTCGTTCAGATCGAGATTGATCTGGGATGCGCTCTCGTCCGTTTCTTCCTGCAGAGCGAGCAGCTTTTCCGGCGTGAGAAGCTCTTCGGGACCAGCGTCGATCAGTTCTGCTTCGGCAATCTTTGTCGCAAAGGAAGCCTCCGTCACCGGGGTGGTCTCCGGCGTCTCGGGATCAAAACCGCGATATTCATCCAGAATGGAATCCAGTGTCAGATCATCAAAATTGGTGTTTTGATCGATTGGAACCATGGTGTTTCACTCCTTCTCTTACTGGAGTTTCAATCTAAAACAAACAGTTACAGGGAAAGCTCTCTCTGGCGCAGAACCTCGTACATGAGCACTGCCGCAGCTGCGGAGGCGTTCAGAGAGGAGATCTGCCCGCGAAGAGGAATGCTCAGCATAAAGTCACAGTGCTCGCGCACGAGCCTGCTCATGCCGTCTCCCTCAGAGCCGATTACCAAGGCGATGGGACCCTTGAGATCCGTCTTCCAGAGCGGGTTCGTTCCCTCGGCAGCGGCGCCGTAGACCCAGAGTCCGGCTTTTTTCAGTTCCTCCAGCGCAGCGGATATGTTGGATACCCGCGCGATGGCCATGTGTTCAGCGGCGCCGGCGGCAGCTTTTCCGACCACAGCGGTCAGACCCGCGCTGCGGCGCTTGGGAATGACCACGCCGTGCGCGCCCACGCATTCAGCCGAGCGGATGATTGCGCCGAGATTGTGCGGATCGGAAATTTCATCGCAGACGATGACGAAAGGCGCTTCGCCTTTTTCTTCGGCGGCAGAGAGAATATCCTGCACGGTGCAGTATTCCTTTACCGCGCACACGGCTACAACGCCCTGATGGGCGTGGGTCTGGCTCATCATGTCCAGCTTTCGCCGGTCTGTTTCCACCACGACGATGCCCTGGCTTCTTGCCTTGGAAGCAATGTGTCCCAGCGTCTGATCCACTTCTCCCTTGGCAATGTAAATTTTATCAATTGCGCGGCCGGCACGGAGCGCCTCAATGACAGCATTTCGGCCTTCTATACGGTCTTCCGCAAATCTTTGTTCTTCCATGTTTGCTCCTTCATTTATTCAAACTAATCATACATTCTTTACTATACCACAGCTTTCAGCAAGAGGAAAGAACCAAATGAGAGGAAATTTTAAAAATTTAAAGCTGAACTTTCATTTTCAGGTGGACTTTGACAAGAAAAGCGAGTAAAATAATTAATATTGTAATTATGATAACGGAGGGATCCTGTGAAGAAGCTGATGAACCGGATCGACCGGTTTTGCTATACGCATCCGCGCTTTGGCATACCGAAGCTGATGCTCTGGATCGTGCTTGGAACCGTTGCGGTCTGGGTGCTTTCCATGATGGACACGACCGGTATGCTGCTGTCCTATCTCTGCTTTGATGCAGAGGATATTCTGCACGGGCAGGTCTGGCGTCTGGTGACATTCCTGTTTGTGAATCACAATTATAATTTGATCTTCTTCGCCGTGGAGATGTATTTCTATTACTGGATCGGCGATTGTCTGGAGCGTCAGTGGGGCGCCGGGAAGTTCACATTTTATTACGGTCTCGGCTGGCTGCTCACGGTTGTCTACGGCCTGATCGTCCGCGGCGGCGTGGGCATTACGGTGAGCTATCTGAATCTGTCTCTGTTCTTCGCTTTTGCGACGCTGTTTCCCGATGTGCAGGTGCTGCTGTTTTTCGTCATTCCTGTGAAGGTGAAGTGGCTTGCCTATGTGGACGCGGCGCTGTTTGCGTATGCGGTGATCACGTCTCCGTGGCCTGTGACGCTTGTGCCGGTGGTTGCGGTGCTGAACTATCTGCTGTTCTGCGGGGGCTGGCTGTTTGACTTTTTCCGCCCTGCCAGAGTGCAGCAGCGGAAAAAGACCGTGGATTTTAAACGCGAGGCGGCCCGGATTCGCAAAGAGCAGCAGAGCCGCCCGTACCGCCACCGCTGCGAGGTCTGCGGCCGAACGGATGCAGACTATCCGAATCTGGAGTTTCGCTATTGCTCGCGCTGCCAGGGATATCACTGCTACTGCGCGGATCACATTGCGAACCACACCCATATCACGGAGTAACAGGATATGAACAACAAACCTACCAAAACCAAAATGCGCCTCGGCATCCCCGTGTCCAAGCTGATTCAGGCCGGTGTGCTGCTTGTGCTCTGCGTGGTGCTGATCGTTGTGGAAGTGCGTTATCACAACACAAAACCCGGCGAAGCCGCTGAGGCAAAGCGCGCCGAGCAGGAGGCGGAAGCCGTCGCGCACTTTGACGTGTTCTCCACCACAAACACTGAGCCGTCTCGGCTTATTAATGAGCAGTCAGTCATCGTCAACGGCGAAGCTGTGGAGGATTTCCATCTGACCGGGGAGATGGAGTTCGGCAGCCCGGAGAACTATTTCGCTCTGCCGGGCATCGCCACCTTCCGCAGCAACAATTACCGCAATGGCGCGTCTTACGGCACGGCAGCTGTGACTGACGGCAAAGCAACCATTGCCTGGGAGAAAGAGACCTCCGCACTGCAGGCGCCGGACGGCAATGTCTGGACCGGGAGCGGCTGGACCGGACAGCCTCTGATTGCTCAGTGGACCTATGAGCAGCGCCAGACCATGCACAATATGTATGACTGGGCGAAAAATCAGGAGGTTCTCAACGAAGTCATTTACGCCACCATGGACGGCAACGTTTATTTTCTGGAGCTTGAAACCGGAAAGCCCACCCGGGACCCGATCTTCCTCGGCTTCACGTTCAAGGGCGCGGGCGCGCTTGACCCTCGCGGCTGGCCGATTCTCTATGTCGGCGCGGGGTATGCCGGTTCCAGAGGCGACGGCCGCGTGCTGATTGTGAATCTGTGCGACGGTACGATCATGTATGAATTCGGCGCTGCAGACGGATATGCTTTCCGTACCTGGAGCATGTACGATGCGTCGCCGCTGGTGCACGCGGAGTCCGACCGACTGATTTATCCCGGCGAGAATGGGCTGCTCTACATCGTGAATCTCAATTCCAGCTATGACCCCGCCACCGGTACAGTCGGCATGATGCCTGATGAGCCGGTTCGCTGGCGCTATAACGGTGTGCGTACCGGCACTGCCTACTGGGTAGGCGTGGAGGCGTCTCCTGTCATCTGGACACATTATCTGTATATGGCAGATAACGGAGGCAATTTCATGTGTCTGGATCTCAACACACTCAAGCTCATGTGGGTGCAGGACGTGCTGGACGATACCAACTGCACGCCTGTGCTGGAGTGCGAGGATGGTCATCCTTATCTCTATATCAGCACGTCCTTCCATGCCGGCTGGCGAGCGGCTGAAAACTCTACTGCAACCATTCCAGTCTGGAAAATCGACGCGCTCAATGGGGAAGTGGTGTGGTATCACGACTATACCTGCTATACGCAGTCCGGTGTTTCCGGCGGTGTGCAGGGCACAATGGCAATCGGCAAAAACAAGCTCTCCGATTTGATTTTTGTACCAGTGTCCCGCAGCGGTGATCAGGCCAGCGCGGGCGTGCTCGCGGCGCTGAATAAGAAGACCGGCGAGACGGTCTGGGAGTTCCCGACGGTGATTTACAGTTGGAGCTCTCCGGTAGATTTCTATGATGAAGACGGCAACGGCTATCTCATCTATTGCACTTCCGGCGGTTTCCTGTATCTGCTGGACGGCGCAACCGGCGAAAAGCTCACCGGCATCGATCTGGATGGAAACATCGAGGCATCTGCCGCCATGTTCAATGATATGGTGGTCGTTGGCCACCGCAGTCAGAGAATATTTGGCATCCGGATTTCCTGATAAAAAAACCGCAGACCGAAATAACCGGTCTGCGGTTTTCAAATGGGAAAGGGTGTTTTATCTGGCGTTGTAGGCTTCGATGCCTTTCTTGAGCAGCTCCATGGCGCGCTCCAAATCCTCTTTCTTCAGAACGTAAGCCATGCGGATCTCGTTGCGGCCGGTGTTGGGGGTGCCGTAGAAGGGCTCGCCGGGGGCGAACATAACGGTGTCGCCGTTGTCGTCAAACTCCTCGAGCAGCCACTTCTGGAACTTGTCCGCGTCGTCCACCGGGAGCGCAGCCATCACGTAGAAGGCGCCCTTCGGCTCAGAATAAACGACGCCGGGAATTTCCTTGAGCTTTGCGACCAGCGCGTCGCGTCGCGCCTTGTACTCCCTGCGCACAGCCTCGAAATAATCCGGGCCGACAGTGTAGAGCGCAGCAGAAGCCACTTGATCAATGGTGGAGGCGCACAGGCGGCCCTGGCAATATTTCATTGCCTCATTGTAGAGATCGGCGTTGCGGGTAATCATGCAGCCAATGCGCGCGCCGCAGGCGGAGAAACGCTTGGAAACGGAGTCAATGACGATCACGTTCTCGTCGCAGCCCTCAAGCTGCAGCAGACTCATGAGCGGCTCGCCGCCGTAAACGAATTCGCGATAGACCTCATCGCCGATGAGGAAGAGATTGTGCTCCTTGGCAATGTCGGCCAGAAGCTGCATTTCCTCCTGCGTGAGAATGGCGCCGGTGGGGTTGCCGGGGTTGGTGAAGAGAATGGCGCGCGTGTGCTCGTTGATCAGAGCTTCTATGCGGTCGCGGAAAGCGAAGCGATAGCCCTCCTCCGGGCAGGTGGTCAGCGGGCGGATGGACGCGCCGGTGAGGTTTACGAAGGTGGTATAGTTGGGATAATAGGGTTCGGGAACAATGATCTCGTCGCCGTCGTCGAGAATGCAGCTGAGCACCATCTGCAGCGCCTCGCTGCCGCCGGTGGAGATGAGGACATTTTTGGCGTTCAGCGGCGCGTCGATCTTGCCGTAATAATCGCAGATTGCGTCGATGAGCTCCGGCACGCCGGCGCTCGGCGCGTAGGCAAGGACCTTCTGGCTGAATTCGCGTGCGGCTTCAAAGTATACAGGCGGGGTCTCAATATCGGGCTGACCGATGTT
>JAZQDI010000037.1:0-11291 GCA_045546715.1 Oscillospiraceae bacterium
CGAAGCGCTTCCCGCCAAACATGGCGGCGCTGTCGCAAACCCAGACGGAAAGGCAGGCCAAGGTCAGCGCTTTCAGCCACAGCTCCGTGACTGAAATGCTGATGATCCAGGCAAAGAATACACCGGGATATGCAAGTCCCGACGCCGTGTAAACCGCTCCGCGGACGGATATCTTTGCATCTAAGACGCCGGAGCTCATCGAGAGAAACACACAGAAGGTGAATGCAGCGCACCACAGCTCTGTCTCCGCGCCAAGCAGCGCCAGTACCGCTGCGGAAATCAGAAACAGGGAAAGCGCCCAAAAGGCGCAATGAATGCCGCTCTCCCGCAGACGGGCGCAGTATTCATACATGCAGAGAATCCCCGCTGCGGCAAAAAACACCACACGCGTGACCGGAGACAGGAACACACAAAGCAGCATCCCTGCCATGAGCAGCGCGCCGTAAATGACTCGATCTCTCATGAAATGACACTCCCGCTTTCAGATTCCTTCAATACATCCCGATTTCGGATGAAATACTCCGTGCCGGACCAGACGGTCGTGATCACAATAAGAATCCAAACCGTATTGTTCAGCCATGCGAGCCCCTGCGGGATGCCGAAAGCAAGCATCAACACAATACCGACCATCGTCACAGTCGTTTTGACTTTTCCGGACCAGCCTGCAGCGATCACACGTCCGTTCTGTACCGCAATGAGCCGCAATCCGGTTACTGCAAGCTCTCTGGCAACCACCAGCGCAAGCGCCCAACCCGGCATATACCCGCGTTCCGTAAATACTGCCATGGCGGAGATCACCAGCAGCTTATCTGCCAGCGGGTCAAGAAATTTTCCGAAATCTGTCACCTGATCATAATGCCGGGCAATATAGCCATCCACAGTATCGGTCACGCTTGCAAGGATAAAAACGCCCAACGCCCAGTAACCTGCACCCGGAAAATCCAGATAAAGCAGTATCACAAAAACCGGCACCATCAGCATTCGGAAAACCGTGATTTTATTTGCGGTTGTCATACACATTCCTCCGCTATTTCATATTCTTCCATTATCATAGCCTCAAAATATAAACCGAAACGAAACTGTGCCGGTACACGAGTTTAGATTCACTTTATCTTTTTTAGGTATCCTATTCTTATCATAGAGAAAAAGGGGCCATAAAACATGACAAAAGGAAGCCTGACAAACCGTAAGGACGGCGTTTATCTGAAAAGGCTGGATTCCATGCACACCATCATGCCGCTCATGTATCCCAACCGCTGTGACAATGAGGCGTTTATCTCTGAGCGGATTGATTTGACGAACGTGAACGCTTATCTGGCGCGGAAGAACGCGGAAAACCCGGCATATCCATATAATCTCTTTCAGATCATGGTTGCTGCTCTGCTAAAGGTGATCACACAGCGTCCGAAAATGAACCGTTTTATTGCGAATCAAACCATGTATCAGCGAAAGGAGGTATCAGCAGCGTTTACGGTGAAGAAGATTTTCTCGGACAACGGCGGTGAGGCGCTGGCGTTTATTCATTCCAAAGAGGGTGACACCATTGACACCATCCATGATGAGATTTTCCGCCAGGTTTCCCTGTGCCGCAGTGAGAAAAAGGATCCGTCTACTGCCGCTATGGACATCATCCAGAAAACGCCGCACACGCTTCTGAAGCTGGTCGGCGCGGGCGCGCGGTTCCTGGACCGCCACGGCTGGATGCCCAAGGACGTGATTGCCACCGATCCCTATTACGCCTCGGTGGTGCTGACCAATCTGGGCTCCATTCAACTCCATTCCGGCTATCACCATTTGACCAACTGGGGGACCTGCTCAGTGTTCTGCGTCATTGGCGAGAGGAAAAAACGTCCCTTCTTTGATGAGGAAGGGAACGTCGAGATGCGCGACAGCATTGATCTCGGTCTTACAATTGATGAGCGGATTGCCGATGGCTATTATTATTCAAAAACCGTGCGGCTTCTTCGGAAGCTGTTGGAAAACCCGGAATTGCTGGAGCGCCCGCTGGGAGAAAAGGTGGACTTCTGATAGGGAGAACGTTTCAGCCAAAACGGCTTTATTCAGAGTACAGTCAGCGTCCGGGAATTCCAGCTGTATCTGCTGTATGAAGAGGAAGCATACAGAATGCTCTGCGCGGTCCATTCGATCCCATGCGAACGCGGCGAATTATTTGAAAACGCATTCCCGCCCGCGCTCTCACACATACCAGCGAGATCATCCCGCACCGACCGGTGCGGGACTTCTATTTTAATCGTTAATTAAGTCGGATGTCACAATCCTCTCCGCGCAGGCGCGAATAGCGTTCATCCGCTGCGCCCAAGTCAACTGATCTTCTGCTTTTAGCTGCTCGGCGACACCCTCGCAATCTGCCATTTGCATCAGAAGCCGATCCAGCATTTCCTCCGCAGCTTGATCGACTTCCTCCAGATGTTCGTTGAGCGTCCCACTCATCAGCATGGCGTCATAAATTGGCTTTTGATGTGTGCGAAGAAACCGCCGCCTGCGTTCGCCCCAGATGCCGATCTGCGGCGATTCCGGCGGGATTAAATCAGGGATCAGATAATCGCCTTCCCAATGGTAAGTCAGTTTTTCGCTCATTCCAATACCTTCCTCCTAAAGCTCGCGTCCGGTGTGTCGATGATCTTCAGAATCAGCTGCTCCAGATCAGGGCGGAGCAAACTGTCCGCGGGCAGCTCATTGCGCCAGTCGTACAGCGCCTTGACGATCAGCTGGCGCTCGTCGTCATTGATTTTGATTTTGTAACGCATTAAAAACGCCCTCCTTCGCGTGATGGTTTCATCATAGCGAAGGAGGGCATAGCTGTCGAATGTGCAAAAACGGTTATTTGAAGTAGTCGATAAAAACAAGAAACCCGAACCCGTCGCCGATCGGCACAAGGTTCGGATTTCGTTGCTTTGGTGGGAGTTATGATTGCAAGTCCCATGCCCTGCAATGCACAGAGTTTGGTGTCCCTATGGATGGAATCCCAATGGTAGTAAAAACCGGGGTGGGTTGCTGCCGTGGTTTTCTCCGTAAATATACCGCATTGCAGAGCTACTGGTAACCGTACAAGAGGAGAAACGTGTTCATTGATTCATAGTTTCGGAATCATCTCCGCGAAAGCGGAGGTAAGCGGGCAAAGCCCGCAGATTCATGGTTTTTAACCATGAATCTGATTCCTACACTGCAACGGTAACCTCTGAAATTCGCATTTCCAATGCGAATTTCCCAACACAGAGTTGTTCTCTGTGTTGCACAGGGAAAGCTGTGATGAGGATTCCGTTATAACTTCTTTCCTGTAAGATCAGCGTCATCACGCCGAACATTCCAGTACATCGCAGACTCCAAGCCTGCCGCGAGGCGTTCCGGCTGGAGCGGCGCGAGTCCGCCGTGGCCGACGTTCTCGAGCGCGCGGAAAACCGTCTGCGGAATGTGCTTCAGTACATAGGCGATGTCCCACGCTCTTTCCTTCGCTTCCGCCTGCGCATACCAGTATTCAATGTGCTCGCAGGCGATCTCCACCGGCTCCGGCATGGAATAGTTGTTGCAGGAGTCAAACGTGCGCCAGATCGTTTTTCGGCTCAGAGAATGGAGCACGTCGGCGATATACTGCAGGTCCTCCGCGGAATACTCGTCCATGGCAAACGCCTTTTCCAGAAGCTTGACGCCGCCGAGCTTGCCCATGGCGATCATCAGATAGTCCCGCAGGGCAATGAAGCGCGTGGCGATCCACGGCAGCTGATACGGCGTGATCCCTCCGTCGATAACGGCGCTGCGTGTCTTCACCCTTCCGTCCGCAAGGAAGCGAATCACAATGGAGCCGCCCATGGAGCAGCCGTAGATGCAGTCGATCTCCGGGTGTCCGTTCGCAAGCAGCCAGTCCGCCAGCTCGTCCGCGATCTCCTCGATGCTCGTAAAGTCCGACTGCCGATCCGGGTTATAGCCCGGCAGCGCGGGAATGACAAGATGATATTGCTGCTCCATCAGCGGAATCACATATTCAAAATAATCCCACCGCACCAGCGACGGGTGGATCAGCACCACAGTACGCGAATTGCCTTTCCCGAACTCGTGAATGGTCATGGTCTCCCCTTCTGTCCTCTGCCTTTTGTAGCCGCGATATAACAATCCTGCAAACACAAAGCAGAGCAGACTGCCGAGACTCATGGTGAGCAGCTCCCCGCAGGCGCCGAGACTCATGCCGTGTGAAATGCTGATGACGATTGCCACGGCGGACAGAAGCATTCCGGTCAGTCCGCCCAGCGTCAGCGCGCCGAAGCCCAGATACAGCTGCCATTTCGGCAGGATGCGATCCTGCTTTCGGATGCGCTCATGGATCAGTTCTCCGATCCCTGTGAGCATCAGCAGCGCAGGAAGGACCGCGCAGACCGCAAGAACCAATACGGCCGGCAGCTCCAAAAACGCCGGCCGCTTCACGGCGATGCGGATCAGGCCGACCAGATACGCGATCCAGCCGAGATTGCCCGGCACGTCATAGGCGTACCATCTGGCGTCGGAGATATTGGTCTTGTATATTTCCTGCTTCATATTGAAACGCGGTTACTTCTTTGCCAGTACCGCAAGCCACGGTTTTGACGGGTGGTGGAATGCGGTGACGGCTGTGAATCCGGCGGCTTTCAGCGCAGCCTCGAGCTGCTCGGCGGTATGGCACTTCATGCCCTCGATGATCTGCTCAAATTTCAGGCTCGCGGCGTCCGTGCCGTCAGACTCGTTGCAGATGAGAAACGCGCCGCCCGGCTTCAGTACGCGCGCGACCTCGGCAAAGCACGTTTCCAGCCCCGGCCAGAAATAGACCGTCTCAAACGCCGTGGCAAGATCATACGCTTCGCTCCGGAGCGAAAGCGCCGAGACGTCGCCCTGCAGCACCTCGCAGCGCCCCGCCGCGATCGCTTCGGCGTTATACGCCGCCGCCTTTTCGACGGACAGGGCGGAATAATCCACGGCGGTCACGCGCGCGTTCGGATATTGCTTCAGCAGTTCCGCCGCGTTTCTTCCGCCGCCGCAGCCGAGCTCCGCGATGTGCTGCGGCTCAACACCTTTCAGGTATGCCATGCCCCAGTCCGCCATCTTGGCGTGGCCGCCGTTCATGCCGGAGATCATGAGCTTACCGAGAACGCCCTCCGGCTTCCTGGTCTGATTGAAATACTTTTTGAGCAGGCCCATTATGCACCCTCCTTTTCAAAATCCATCCGAATGATCTGCATGTTCATAAAACTGTCCGCAATCTTCGCGAGAAGGCGGAACGCGCTCGGTACGGACGCTTCGCGCAGATCGTTGTACCCGAGCATATAGCCGCGGCTCGTAACCTTGGCGTTCGTCATCCACGGCAGAATATCCGTCTCAATGCTATCGACCTTGAAGTAATCGGAGATGCTCGTGACGCCCGCGTCCTTCACCCATGTTTTCAGCATGATCTTTACCGCGCGCTTATTTGCCGCGTCGAAGCAGAGCCTGCCGCCCGGAAAGCGCTTCGCCATAGCGGGCAGGAGCTTTCGCATGTCCTCGGTTTTGAAATAGTAAAACACGCCCGCCGCGAGGAAGAACACGCCGTTCGAGGCATCAATCTTGTCAAACCATGAGAGATCGTTTAGATCGGCGGCGAGGTTTTTCACGCGGTCGGTCTCCGGCAGCAGCTCGTTTCTGACGGCGATGACATCCGGCAGATCGATGTTATAGATCTGGCACTCGCCGTTGTCGCAGTTCTCCGCCGTCTGGTCGAGGCCGCAGCCGAGATTCACGAGGGCTGCTTTGGGGTGCTCGGCGAGATACGCCTTTGCCTCGATCATCAGATCGCTCTCGCGCATGGCGACCTCCAGCGCGCCGAAGCGGTAGCCCATGCCGGAGGCCTTTGCCTCCAGCGGCGAGAGATCATAATCAATCCGCTCGATCAGCTCCACCGCCTTCGGGTCCTGAAACAGATTGGGAAACTGCTCGGTGCACAGCTTGCGGCCGAAGAGCGGGATGACCAGCGTCTCCTGCACGGTGTTCTTTTCAATATGCGTTTTTTCCATATGGTATCTCCTTACTTCTTTCCGACCAGCAGCGCGGAGCCCGCGAGCTCCATCCAGATCGCCTCGAAGGGTGTGATCGGGTTGCTTTTCGTGGTGGAAATCAATTGTACCTCCCGATAGCCCATGTCGCGCAGCTTCTGCGCGAAGGCCTGCATGTCGCCGTACTTGGCCTTGGAGAAAATGTCGTGCAGGACGAAGGTGCCGCCCGGCTTGAGCACGCGCAGCGTCTCGAGCAGGATCGCCTGCCGGTCGCGGCTCGGAATGTTGTGGTAGACATAGTTGCTCACGACGGCGTCAAAGCGCTCGTCTGCAAAATCGAGATGAACGGCATCGCCCTTTGCGAAGGAGACGTTCTGCACGCCCTCCGCCTCGGCGTTTTGCTCGCAGAGCGTTTTGCTGAAGGAAGCGTATTCCTTGCCCCAGCGGTCCACGCCGAGGAAACGCGCGCCGGGATTGTGTCTGGCGCAGGCGATGGTGAGCGCGCCGCTGCCGCAGCCGATATCGAGCGCCTCACTGCCCTCCGGCAGAGACACATGCGAGGCAATCTCCTCGATGATGCGGCGGGAGAGCTGGCGCTTGCCGTTGTATGAGAAGGTGCGGTACATGAGCGTCATCCAGATCGTCGACGCCGCACCCACCGCAAAACCGACAAGACCGATGGTGAGCAGTGCGCTGCGCCAGCCCGCGGAGACTGCCCCGCTCAGGCGCACGGCCAGATACAGCGCAAGAAACGCGCCTGTGCCGCCCGCTCCGGCATAGATCATGCCCTTCGGCATCCAGTTCTTATAATCAGGCTTCATGGTTGAAACTCCTTTCGGCATTCCATAGTTAGTTAATGCTAACTTCATTATAGAACAATCTCCTGCCGGTTGCAAGCATTTTCAAAAACACACTTGCATTTTGACGGATGATTGCTATAATATAGTTATAAGTTAGCTATGGCTAACCTCTGAAAAGGAGGACGAAGATGGACAAATTCAAAGTAGCGCCGGGCACGGTGCAGGAGACGCTGATGATGCCGCTGTACGGCAGAGTCTACTGCGGCGAGCACTTCCCGGATACGTTTCCGAACAAGGCTGCGGTGCGCGCCGCGCAGAACGTGGATTATGATTTCAAAAAGGTGGAAAGCTCCGAGCTGAACATGGTGACATGGGGGCTCCGGGCGAGAATGCTGCAGGATGCGGCAAAGGAGTATCTCGAAGCGCACCCGAAGGCGACGATCATCAATCTCGGCTGTGGGCTGGATCTCTCCTTTGACGCGGTGGACAACGGCAGCTGCAAATGGATCAACTTTGATCTGCCGGATGTGATCGAGGCGCGGGAGAAGATCGTGGCGTGCGCTGAGCGGGAGCAGAACTTCGCGGGTGATCTGATGGACTTCACGTGGATGGAGCGCATTCAGCAGCCGCCGTATGACGTCGACGTGCGCGACGGGGTTTTCGTGATCTCCGGCGGCGTGCTCATGTACTTTCATACCGAGCAGATGCAGCGGTTTTTCTGCGCCTTGGCAGAGGCCTTTCCGGGCGGCGGGATCTGCTTTGACGGAGAGAACCAGCGCGGCGTGGACATGTCCAACAAGGTCGTGCAGAAGACGGGCAACGGGACGGAGATCCATTTTGCAATCGAAAACGCCGCGACTCTGTTTGCCTCCTGGGGAAGCTGCTTCCGCGAGGTGCGCGAGCGCCCCTTCCCCGCTTACGTAAAGCAGAGCCGCGAGGTTCCGGCGAAGTGGAAGCTGATTCTGTCGCTGGGCATCCGGCTCGGCATGGTAAAAATCATTGAGGTCTTCTTTGAAGACGGAAAGAAGGGATCGGATTGAAAGAGAAAAAGCAGAGCGATCTCTCCGTGCTGCTGGGCTACGCCGGCAGTCACAAGGCGCTGACCTTCCTGGGTCTGGGACTCTCAGCCGTGGCCATGATCCTGGGAATGCTGCCCTACATCTGCATCTGGCTGGTGGCGCGGGATCTGATCGCCGCGGCGCTGAACTGGACGCAGGCGGCGGGGATTGCGAAATATGGCTGGATGGCGTTCGCCTTCGCCATCGGCGGAATCGTCGTTTACTTCGCGGCGCTGATGTGCACCCATCTGGCGGCCTTTCGCACCGCCTCGAACATCCGCAAAGCCGGCATGGCGCATCTGATGAAAACGCCGCTTGGATTCTTCGACTCCAACGCCTCCGGTCTGCTGCGAAATCGTCTGGACGGCGCCGCGGCCGACACGGAAACGCTGCTGGCGCACAATCTGGCGGACATTGTGGGTACGGTCGCCATGTTTGTGTCCATGCTGGTGCTCATGTTCGTGTTCGACTGGCGCATGGGCGCAGCCTGCCTGCTCGCGGCTGTGGTATCCGTCGCTGCCATGGGCACGATGATGGGCGGCAAGAACGCGAAGCTCATGGCGGAGTATCAGGCGGCGCAGGACGTGATGAGCAAAGCCGGAACCGAATATGTGCGCGGCATCCCGGTGGTGAAGGTATTTCAGCAGACGGTCTACTCCTTCAAGGCGTTCAAGTCTGCCATTGAGGATTACAGCGCCAAGGCCGAGCGGTACACCGACGGCGTCTGCCGGGTACCGCAGTCTGTGAACCTGACGTTCACAGAGGGCGCGTTTATCTTCCTCGTTCCGGTGGCGCTGCTGTTGGCGCCCGGCGCGCTGAAGAGCGGCGACTTTGCGGGCTTTGTGACCAACTTCGCGTTCTACGCGGTGTTCTCCGCGATCATCTCCACGGCGCTGGCAAAGATCATGTTCGCAGCCAGCGGCATGATTTTGGCCAGCACGGCGCTCGGCCGCATCAAACAGGTGATGGACGCGCCGACGCTGCCCGTTACGGATCAGCCCGAGGCGCCGAAAGACAACAGTGTGGAGTTCCGGGACGTGACCTTCACCTACGACGGCGCGGAGCTCCCCGCGCTGGAGCACGTCTCCTTCCGCGTGGAGCCGGGGCAGACCGTGGCCCTCGTCGGCCCCTCCGGCGGCGGCAAGACCACCGCTGCGAGTCTCATCCCCCGCTTCTGGGACGTGACGGACGGCAGCGTGCTGGTCGGCGGCGTGAACGTCAGAAACGCCGATCCCCACGTGCTGATGGATCAGGTGGCATTTGTGTTCCAGAACAGCCGGCTCTTCAAGGCCAGCATTCTGGAGAATGTGCGCGCCGCACGTCCCGACGCCACGCGCGAGGAGGCCATGACAGCGCTCGAGGCCGCCCAGTGCGGCGATATCATCCAGAAGCTCCCCGACGGCATGGACACCGTGATCGGCACGGAGGGCACCTATCTCTCCGGCGGTGAGCAGCAGCGCGTGGCGCTGGCGAGGGCAATTTTGAAAAACGCGCCCATCGTGGTGCTCGACGAGGCGACGGCCTTCGCCGACCCGGAAAATGAGGCAAAGATCCAAAAGGCCTTTGCGGAGCTGACAAAAAACCGCACCGTCATCATGATCGCGCACCGGCTCTCCACCGTGACCGGCGCGGACCGGATCGTTGTGCTGAATGAAGGGCATGTGGAGCAGATCGGCACACACGAAGACCTGTCGCAGACCGACGGACTGTATCAGCGGATGTGGGCGGATTACAACCATGCAGTCCGGTGGCGCATCACCGCGTCTGAGGAGGTGGAATGATGTTCGGAAAAGACTTTCAGCGCAAATACGCGCTCACCGATCAGGGCGTAAAGAACGCCAAGCAGGGCACGCTCTGGACGGTCATCGTGAATCTCGTCGTCATGGGCGGCATGGGCATTCTCTATCTGATGATGGAGAGGTTCATGGGCACGCTCACGCACGACGCTCCCCTGCCGAAGGCAGTCGTGTTTCTGCTGCTCACGCTGGCGTTTCTTGTGCTGTCCTTCGTGACGCATCTGCAGCAGTATCGCGCGACCTACGGTCTGGTCTACCGCGAGGTCAAGGACACGCGCATCTCCCTCGCCGAGCGCATGCGAAAGCTGCCGCTGGGCTACTTCGGCAAGCGGGATCTCGCAGATCTGACGGAGACGATCATGGGCGACGTGAACCGTCTGGAGCACGTCTGGAGCCATTGTCTCGGCTATCTCTACGGCTCCTACATCTCCACCGCGATCATTGCCGTCGGCCTCTTTGCGATGAACTGGAAGCTCGCGATCGCCTGCCTCTGGGGCGTGCCGGTGGCGTTCGCGCTACTCTTCGGCAGCAGGAAGCTCGCCGAACGCAACTCCGAGATTGTCAAGGCCGCCGGGATCCAGGTCTCCGACGGGATTCAGGAGACACTGGAGAACATTCGGGAGATCCGGGCAACGAATCAGGAGGCGCGCTTCCTGGAGGAACTCAACCGAGAGATCGATGACCACGAGGCAAAGATGATCCACGGGGAACTCTCCACCGGCATTTTCGTGAACGCAGCGAGCGTCATCATGCGGCTCGGCGTGGCGACCACGATTCTGACCGGTACGGCGCTGATCCTCTCCGGGCGGATCGACTTCATGCTGCTGTTCATGTTCCTGCTGGTGATCACACGCGTGTATGCGCCGTTCGATCAGGCTCTGGCGCTGATCGCGGAGATGTTCATTTCACAGGTCTCCGCCAACCGTCTGAATGAGATCAACGAAGCCGAGACCGCAGAGGGCGCCTTACAGTTTCAGCCCCGGGGGCACGACATCACCTTTGAAAACGTGGGTTTCTCCTACGATGACAAGAAGGTGCTGCGCGGCGTGAGCTTCACGGCAAAGGAAGGCGAGGTGACCGCGCTGGTCGGCCCCTCCGGCTCCGGCAAGAGCACCTGCGCAAGACTGGCAGCCCGCCTCTGGGACATTGACGAGGGGACCATCCGCGTCGGAGGCACGGACATTTCCACGGTCGATCCCGAGGTGCTGCTGAGCGACTATTCCATGGTCTTTCAGGACGTGGTGCTGTTTGACGACACGGTGATGGAAAACATCCGGCTCGGCAAGCACGGCGCCACGGACGAGGAGGTGCTTGCGGCGGCACAGGCCCCCAACTGCGACGAGTTCGTGCGCAAGCTGCCGCAGGGCTACGCCACGCCCATCGGCGAGAACGGCGCAAAGCTCTCCGGCGGCGAACGGCAGCGCATCTCCATCGCACGGGCACTGCTGAAGAATGCGCCGATCGTGCTGCTGGACGAGGCCACCGCCTCCCTCGACGTGGAAAACGAGACGAAGGTGCAGGGCGCGCTCTCCCGTCTGCTGGAAGGCAAAACGGTTCTGGTGATCGCGCATCGGATGCGCACCGTGGAGGCTGCGGACAAGATCGTCGTGCTCTCCGACGGCGTGG
>JAZQDI010000038.1:0-12727 GCA_045546715.1 Oscillospiraceae bacterium
AGGTATTTCATCTCCGATTCGCTGATAGGCGAATATGTGAAGCTGAACTACATCTCTGAACACGTAGTCGGCCTGCAATATGGCATGTTTGAATTTGCTCAAATTGACACAGAGCAAAGGCTGATTATATCCAAGAAGCGGTGCAGGATGCCGCCCGAAAAAGTGTAACCCATGTTGTTGGACAAAGTGTTACCTATGTAGGCTTGACAGGGGTCGTCGGCCCCTACGGCGGGAACGTACCGCGGAGGATGAAACGGCGGGCGGCGGAAGCCACTGGGTACGACTCGATACCACTGGATACCACTGGATACCAAAAACAAAAACAAACTCAAACAGAAACCAAACCCAGATCCAACCTCAAAACCAGACAGAAATCAAAATCAAAACAAAAACACACTCTCAAAACCAGAAAGAAAGCGGGCGGGACTTTTCAAGCGATGAAAACTATCCCGGTTCGATGCGAAAAAGCACAACGGGCGGGCATACCGCTCCCCTGCCGCGCATATCCTGTGGCATATCAACACAGGAGGGAACGCTATGGCCTATGAAGACAAGCGCCCGGCGGCGGCCGCGGCAAAGCCCCACTCGCTCACGCTCTCGGAACGAAGCAAGCTCACCGTGACCGGTGTGGAGGAGGTGCTCCGCTTTGACGAGACAGAGGTGGAAATGCGCACAGCGCGGGGAGATCTGATCGTGCGCGGGACGAATCTGCACGTCGGCAGACTCGCCATCGACACTGGGGAGCTCGGCATCGACGGCACGGTGACGGAGGTGCTCTACGCCGACGAGCCCGAGAAGGGCGAGGGCTTCTTCGCCCGGCTCTTCGGATGAGCATGCCGGTCGCCGATCAGGCGCTCACGCTCGCACTCGCGCTGGGACTGGGTCTCGCGCTGGGGCTGATATTCGACCTGCTGCGCGCGTTTCGCCGCCAGATGCCCGGATGGTTTCTCCGGGGCGGACTGGATCTGCTCTTCGCGCTCCTCACGCTCGCGGCGCTCTTCACCTTCGGCATGGCGACGCCGCTCGGCCGCCTGCAGATCCATACCATCCTCTTCACGGCAGCGGGCGCCGCGCTCTACGGCGTGACGCTGCGGCGGGTTTTCTTCCCCGTTTTTGAGAAAGCGGCAGGGCTTTTGCTCCTGCCGCTGTTCCAACTGGGAAAAACTGCGAAAAAAATTAACTTTTTTTCAAAAAAACTCTTTCCAAAATCGCGGAAGTGGTTTACAATAATCAGGAATCACCATCCGCAGTATCGCGGAGAGAAAGGAGAGCGGGAGCGTGCAGAAGAACAAGCACAAGATCCATTTCAAAAAGTCCGGCATTGCTATCATCCTGCTCTGCCTGGCTCTGATGGGATACGCCCTCTTCGCGCTGGCAAACGCCAAGGCCGAGCTCCGGGCGCTGAACGCCCAGGCCGAGACCATGCGCCAGCAGGTGCAGACCACCACAGAGCAGAACGCCGCACTGGAATATAAAATTGAGCACAGCGACGATCCGGAGGTCATGGAGCAGGTCATCCGCGAGCAGTTCGGATACGTCAAGCCCGGCGACAAGGTGTTTTACGACACCGAGCATTGAGACAGCTTTCAGATACAGAGATCCACAGGGGGACAAAAGCATTGACACAAATTGAAGTTGGAGCCATTTTGGACGGGACCGTCAGCAGCATCGCGAAGTTCGGCGCGTTCGTCAATCTGCCGGAGCGCCGCAGCGGTCTGGTGCACATCTCGGAGATCGCCTCGGAGTACGTGGCGGACGTGAACGATTATCTTCAGGTGGGTCAGGCCGTCAAGGTCAAGGTGCTTGCCATCACGCCGGAGGGAAAGATCAATCTCTCCATCAAGCGCGCCCAGCCCGCGGCTGAGGCGCCCGCCGCGCCCCGCCGCGCCCCTCGCTCCAACAGCGCTGCTGCGCCGCAGCCCAGCCGCGCCCCCCGTACCTATCAGAATTCCGCGCCGCAGGGCGTGGTGCACGGACCGACGGGCGACGCCTCCTTTGAGGATCAGCTCAA
This sequence comes from Oscillospiraceae bacterium, assembly GCA_045546715.1. GTDB lineage: Bacteria > Bacillota > Clostridia > Oscillospirales > Oscillospiraceae > CAG-103. The sequence continues at coordinate 2,012 of JAZQDI010000038.1, forward strand.
GAAATTCATGCAGGAGTCGGACAGCCGCATGGCCGGAAACCGGCTCTACAGCGACCGCTCCCGCGGCCGGAGAAGAAAAGGATAATTAGTCGCTTCGCTCCCAAAATGAGAGCCCGCCATAAAGGCGGGCTCTCATTTTGATTGGATTGCACTCCAAAAGGAATTTTTGGCTGCAAGCGGAGCTTGCGATAGAAAAATTCCTTTTTCCGTGAGCAGTATTTTTGCACCGAAACAAGTTCCGGCACAAAAATAATTTGAATTCTTCCCGGCTTGCGAGCCGCGAACTCTGCCGAGGCTACAGCGCTCTTTCTCTCGCTTCGTATTTTCGCTTCGTCGCCTCGCCGCCGCGCAGATGGCGCTCGGCCTTATTCTTGTCCAGCAGCGCGCGCACCTGAGCATAGAGCGCCGGAGAGCGGCGGCGCAGCCGCTCGGTGAGATCCTTATGTACCGTGCTTTTGCTCACGCCGAATTTCGCCGCTGCAGCGCGCACGGTCGCGTCGTGCTCCAGCATATAGACAGCCAGGTCACAGGCCCGGTTTTGCAGATCATGATCCATGAAAAAACCTCCCGTCGGCACATTCTATGCCCGGGAGGTTTTTGCTATGCGGCCGCGAGGCGACGCTGCATCACCAGATGAAATTGGATTTGAGCATCTCTCCGTTGTCGATGAGCAGATCCTCTCCGGTCATGGACCGGTTGACCATCGTGAGATACCAGACGAGATCCGCGATCTCCTCCGCCTCGGCCCACTTGCCGAAGAGCGTCTCCGCCTTCACGGCGGCGTAGAGCGCGTCGCTGTCGAGGATGTGGCGGTTCATCGGCGTGATGACGCCGCCGGGAGAAACGCTGTTGACCGTGACGCCGCGGGGCGCAAGACGAACGGCGAGGTTTTTCATATAACCCACAAGTCCCGCCTTGCTCGCGACATAGAGCGGAAACTCCGCGCCGTTTCGCGCCGAGGCCGAGGCGATGAAGACCACGCTGCGCAGCATCGTGCCGGGCAAAAATGCCTCCGCAAAGCGGATCGTCCCCTCCAGATTGACGGCCAGCGCCTCCTGCTCCTCGATCGTTCCGGCGCAGCAGACGAGGATCTCCGCCGCCGGAGCAGACGCCGGGAGCGGATCGCGGATGTCCTGCTGAAAGTGGACATAGTCCGGGCTGTCAATGGAGGACGGCGCGAGATCGAAGCCAAAGACGCGGTGTCCCTCCGAGAGGAAACGCCGGGCAATTGCCCGGCCGATGCCGGAGGACGCACCGGAAACAACAACGTTCATCTTACGCTCCCTGCAGCGCGGCGCGCTGATGGATGAGATTGCGGCTCATGGCATAACCCGCGGGAGAGAAGAACACCTCGAACAGCAGCTCCAGCACCGCGCCGGTGAGCGCGCAGGTGAAGCACTGCAGCAGCGTCCAGCCGAAGAAAATCTTCGAGACCAGCAGGGCGAAAACGAGATTGTCCGCAAACTGCGCAATAAACGTGGAGACATAGGACCGCACGGCGAACACGCCGAAGCCCTCCCGCCGCTTGAGCAGTCTGCCGAGGGCGTCATTGAGATAGTTGTTCACCAGTGACGACGTGAGAAAGGCAATCGAGCTGCCGAGAATGATATACCAGGTTCCGCCGAAGGTATTGTCCAGCGCGGTGTTCACCACGTCGCCGTGCGCGACAAAGCTCTCGCCCCACACGCCCGGAACGCGGCTGGCGACGAAAAACACCAGCGCAATCAGCAGATTCATCCCGAGGGCAAAGACAGACAGCATGCTCGTGGCTCTCGGCCCGTAGCAGTGCGTGAGAATGTCCATGGTGAGGAAGGTCAGCCAGGAAAACAAAATACCGCAATCCAGCGCCAGCCAGCCCACGCCGGTGTTGATGCTCTTGTTGGCCAGCAGGTTCATCCCCACAACGGAGAGAATCATCAGCGTGACCGTGAGCGGCGGGACAGTGCGCAAAAGATCGCGGAATTCGGAAATGGTTTTTTTCATAGGTAATCGCTCCTTGTTTTTTTCAGGTGGTTTTCAAGAGACACCTTATTTCAATTGTACGCCCGATTTCAGGCCGGATTATCTTATCACACGCTGCAGAGAATTGCAAGGGCTTTCTTTCTGCGGCATAATGCTCAAAAACAAACGTTGATTTTTGGTGATATTTTTATCCCCCCTCCCCGGCTTGTGAACACCGTGTCACTTCATTATAATAAAGAACAGATAAGATCTCACGCAAAGGAGTGTTGATTTATGCATATGGCAGACGCGCTGCTGGCTCCCGCAGTCGCCGCAACCATGTATGCCGCGTCCGGCGCTGCCGCCGGGGTGAGCGTGCACAAGCTGCGCCGCGACGATGAGGCGCAGAAGCTTCCCGTCATGGCGGTGACGGCGGCTCTGGTTTTTGCCGGCCAGATGATCAACTATACCATTCCCGGCACCGGTTCCTCCGGTCACATGTGCGGCGGCATGCTGCTCACCGGACTTCTCGGCCCGCAGGCGGGCTTCCTGTCCATGATCGTGATACTCGCAATCCAATGTCTGTTTTTTGCCGACGGCGGTCTGCTCGCCCTCGGCGCAAACATTTGGAACATGGCGTTTTACGGCTGCTTCGTCGGCTACTATCTCATCTGGCGGCCGATTATGCGCTCAAAGCTCTTCTCCGGCATGGGCGCGAAGGCAGCCGGACGGACGAAGATCATCGTCTCCTCCCTGCTCGGCTGCGTGATCACGCTGCTGCTCGGCGCCTTCTCCGTCTGCCTGGAGACCAGCCTCTCCGGCATCACGGAGCTGCCCTTCACCACCTTCCTCGGCGTGATGCTCCCGATCCACCTCGCCATCGGTCTGATCGAGGGCGTGATCACGGCGGCAGTGCTGCTGTTCGTCCATGAGAGCCGCCCCGAGCTGGTGCGGGATCTGAACACCTCCGCCGAGAGCGGAAAGAGCTCTCTCAAGACGACCGTGCTCGTGCTGGCGCTCGCGGTCGCGGTGGTCGGCGGCGGACTGAGTCTGCTCGCAAGCTCCAACCCCGACGGTCTGGAATGGTCTCTGTTCGGCAACAGCGAGGCCGGCTACAGCCAGAATCTCGGTCTGGACGAGGAGGACTACGGCGTGCAGAGCGCAGCAGCGGATAAGGCCGCAGCCATTCAGGAAAAGACCTCCATCCTGCCGGATTACGCCTTCGCCGGCAGCGACAGCGCAGCGGGCACGTCCGTCTCCGGTCTCGTCGGCAGCGCGATCGTCGCGGTGCTGGTGCTGCTGATCTGCTTCGTCGGGGGATTCTTCCGGAAAAAGAACCACGCCAAAACCAAATAACCTTTCAGGTGTCCCCCCTTTCCATCAGGCGGCTTTGTGAAATGCAGAGCCGCCTGATTTTTCTGCCTGCTGTTCTGCACGGCGCAGGCAGCCATCAACCCTCACAAACATTTTGATCGAATTCTACTATTTTTGATTGACTTTAACCATAGAATTGTTATAAAATAAACAACAGGAGTATTCAGATTAAATCGCTAAAAAGGAGGTGAAAGTATGATTTATACTGTCACACTCAATCCGTCTATTGATTATGTGGTTCACATGGACAGCCTGATCAATGGCATCACCAACCGCACCACCGGTGAGGAATATTACTTCGGCGGCAAGGGCATCAACGTCTCGAACGTGCTCGCGGAGCTGGATCTCGACTCCACGGCGCTCGGCTTCGTGGCCGGGTTCACGGGCGAGGCGCTGGAAAAGGGCGTCTGCAGCCCGCACATTCGCACCGACTTCATCCACCTGAAGGAGGGGCTCACCCGCATCAACGTGAAGATCAAAGCCGGCGAGGAAACCGAAATCAACGGCCAGGGTCCCCACATTGACGACGAGGCGCTCGCCGCGCTCATGGAGCGGATCGACCGCATCGAGAGCGGGGACACCATCATCATCGCCGGAAACGTGCCGAACACGATGCCGGACGACATTTATGAGCAGATCCTCTCCCGGCTCGAGGGCAAGGACGTGCGCATCGTGGTGGACGCGACGAAGCAGCTGCTGGTCAACGCACTGAAATTCCGCCCCTTCCTCATCAAGCCCAACCGTCAGGAGCTCACGGAGCTTTTCGGCGTGGAGGTGAAGAGCGCGGAGGACACCGAGCGCTATGCCCGGAAGCTGCAGGAGATGGGCGCGAGAAACGTGCTCGTTTCGCTCGGCGGCGAGGGCGCCATGCTCGTGGACGAAAACGGCGAGAAGCACCAGGCGGGCACGCTCCCCGGCAAGGTGCTCAACACCGTCGGCTCCGGCGACAGCATGGTGGCCGGCTTCGTGGCCGGATATGAAAAGACCGGCGACTATGGCTACGCGCTCAAGCTCGGCAGCGCCTGCGGCAACGCCACGGCGTTTTTGCAGGGACTCGCCACGCGAGAACTGATCGACGAACTACTGACCAAATTCTAAAAGGAGACCTGTCATGCGTATTACTGACCTTCTCAAAAAAGAGGGCATCGTTCTCGGGGCGGCCCCCGCGGACAAGCGCGCTGCCATCGATCAGCTGGTAGCCCTCCATGAGAAATGCGGGAATCTGCTCGATCCCGCCGCCTACAAGGAAGGCATTCTCAAGCGCGAAGACATGGGCACCACGGCCATCGGCATGGAGATTGCCATTCCCCACGCCAAGAGCGAAGCCGTCAAGGCCCCGGCGCTCACGGCGCTGACTGTGCCTGACGGCGTGGACTACGGCGCGCCGGACGGCGAGCCGTGCAAGCTGCTGTTCATGATCGCGGCAACGACCGACGGCGACGTGCATCTCGAGGTTCTGGCCCGGATGATGCAGATGCTGATGGACCCCGGCTTCACGGACGATCTCAAGGCCGCAAAGACGCCGGAGGAATTCCTCGCCGTCATCGACGCGAAGGAAACCGAGAAATTCCCCGAGGAAGCGGCGGAAGAAGCGCCCGCTCCCGCGGCTGCCGCTGCTGCTCCTGCCGCCGGCGGACCGCGCGTGCTCGCAGTGACCGCCTGCCCCACCGGCATTGCCCACACCTACATGGCAGCCGAGGCGCTGCAGAAGGCCGGCGAGAAAATGGGCATCTCCATCAAGGTAGAGACCAACGGCTCCGGCGGCGCGAAGAACGTGCTCACCGCGAAGGAGATCGCCGAGTGCGACGGCATCATCATCGCGGCGGACAAGAGCGTGGAGACCGCCCGGTTTGACGGCAAGCCCGTCTACTCCACCAAGGTGGCGGACGGCATTCACAAGCCGGAAGAGCTCATCAGCAAGATCGTAAACGGCGAAGCGCCGGTCTTCCACTCCGACAAGAAGGCCGAGGCCGTCTCCGCCGGCGACAATGAGAGCTTCGGCCGGAAGCTCTATAAGCACCTGATGAACGGCGTGAGCCACATGCTGCCCTTCGTGGTGGCGGGCGGCATCTTCATCGCCATCGCGTTCCTCATTGACGCGGCTGCCGGCGTCACCGGCGGCAGCGACTTCGGCTCCCACACCCCGCTGGCCGCGTGGTTCAAGACCATCGGCGGCTACGCCTTCAACTTCATGCTCCCGCTGCTGGCCGGCTTCATCGCCATGTCCATCGCGGATCGTCCGGGTCTGCTCGTCGGTATCGTCGGCGGTCTGCTGGCCTCCAACGGCGCCACCTTTGCCGATCCCGGCGCGGCGGCGACCATCCCCTCCGGCTTCCTCGGCGCGCTGCTCGCCGGCTTTATCGGCGGCTGGCTGATGAAGCAGTGCATGAAGCTCTGCGAAAAGATGCCGCGCTCCCTCGAGGGCATCAAGCCCGTGCTGGTCTTCCCGCTGGCCGGTCTCGGCATCATCGGCGTGATGATGTGCGCGGTCAACCCGATCATGGGCGTCATCAACACCGGTCTGAACAACGGCCTGCTGTGGCTCAACGATCACAATCTCGGCGTGCTGCTCGGCTGCATCCTCGCCGGCATGATGGCCATCGACATGGGCGGCCCCTTCAACAAGGCGGCCTACGTCTTCGGCGCCGGCATGCTCACCACTGCCGCCGGCACCACCGACGCTGCCGTGCAGCAGAGCTGCTATCAGATCATGGCGGCCGTCATGATCGGCGGCATGGTGCCTCCCATCGCCATCGCGCTGAGCACCAGCTTCTTCAAGAACCGCTGGAACGAGGACGAGCGCAAGAGCGGCCCCGTGAACTATATCATGGGTCTGTCCTTCATCACCGAGGGCGCGATCCCCTACGCCGCGAGCTACCCGCTCAAGGTCATCCCCTCCTGCATGATCGGCTCGGCTGTGGCGGGCGGTCTGTCCTGGCTGTTCAAGTGCCAGCTCATGGCGCCGCACGGCGGCATCTTCGTCCTGCCGACGATCCGCAATCCCCTCATGTACTTTGTGGCGCTGGCAATCGGCTCCGTCGTGGGCATGCTGCTGCTGGCCGTTTTGAAGAAACCCATCGAGAAATAAACAAAGGAGAACACACACTATGGTATCCAAACACTTTACCGTTTCCAACGCGCAGGGCTTCCACATGCGCCCCGCCACCACCTTCGCCACCGCCATGGGCAAGTATGGCTGCAACGTGACCATCAAGTTCGGCGGCAAGGACATCAACGGCAAGAGCCTGATGCACATCATGGCTGCCTGCATCAAGGTCGGCAGCGAGATCGACGTCGTCTGCGACGGCGACGGCGAGAACGAAGCTCTGGCGGAAGCCGCCGCGATGATCGAGTCCGGCTTCGGCGAATAAGAAAAAAATAGAGTTCGCGTCTTGCGAGACGCGAACTCTGCGAGGCTTTTAACCTTTCATAAGAGGTGAAACACTATGTTCAAAGGTACAGCCGCCTCTGAAGGCATCGGCATCGGCAAGATCCTGCTGATCGAGGAGGCAAAGCTGGAATACACGCCCCACACCGTGGAGGACACCGAGGCAGAGGCCAAGCGCTTCCACGACGCGGTGGAAACCTTCATCGCCCAGACGAAGGCGCAGGCCGACGCGCTCACCGCCTCCGCCGGCGCGAAGGAGGCCGAGATCATGCTCGGCCACATCTCCATGATTCAGGACCCCTATCTCTGCGGCGAGACGGAAAAGCTTATCGCCGGCGGCCAGTGCGCCGAGGCGGCCTTTGAGAGCATGTGCGACATGTTCATCATGGTCTTCTCCCAGGCCGAGGACGAGCTGACCCGTCAGCGCGCGGCGGACGTGCGCGACGTGAAGAGCGGCATGCTCAGCGTGCTGCTGGGCGTGAGCGAGGTGAAAATCTCCGACGCACCGGCCGGCACCGTGCTGCTGGCGCGGGAGCTCACCCCCTCCATGACCGCGGGCATCAACAAGGACAACATCGTCGGCATCATCACGGAGACGGGCGGCAAGACCTCCCACTCCGCCATCCTCGCCCGCGCGCTGGAGATTCCGGCTGTGCTGAGCGTGGAAAATGCCTGCACCGTGCTGAAAAACGGCGACATGGTCATTGCCGACGGCAGTCAGGGCATCGTGATCCAGAACCCGACCGAGGCGGAGCTCGCCGACTACAGCGCAAAGCGCGAGGCCTTCCTGCAGGAAAAGCGCGAGCTGGAGCAGTTCCGCGGCAGGGAGACCCGCTCCGCGAGCGGCGAAGTGTATGAGCTCGTGTGCAACATCGGCAAGCCCGACGACGCGAACAAGGTCGTCGCCGGCGACGGCGAGGGCGTGGGTCTGTTCCGGACGGAGTTCCTCTTCATGGACCGCACGGCCCTGCCCACCGAGGAGGAGCAGTTTGAGGCCTACAAAAAGGCGGCGCTCATTCTCAAGGGCAAGCCCCTCATCATCCGCACGCTCGACATCGGCGGCGACAAGGACATCCCCTATCTCGGACTCGAGAAGGAGGAGAACCCCTTCATGGGCTTCCGCGCGATCCGCTACTGCCTGAAGCACCGTGATCTGTTCAAGACCCAGCTGCGCGCCATCCTGCGCGCGAGCGCCTTCGGCGATGTGAAGATCATGTTCCCGCTCATCACCTGCATGGAGGAGTTCCGCGAGGCAAAGGCGCTGGTTGAGGAGATCAAAAACGAGCTCCGTCTCACGACGAGCACGCCCTTCAACGAGAACATCGACGTGGGCGTCATGGTGGAGACCTCCGCCGCCGGCGTGATCGCGGATCTGCTGGCGAAGGAGGCAGACTTCTTCTCCATCGGCACGAACGATCTCACGGGCTACACCATGGCCTGCGACCGCGGCAACGCGGACGTGGCTTATCTCTACTCCGTGCTGCAGCCGGGCGTGCTGCGTCTGATCCGCCGCACCATCGAGGAGGGCCACAAGGCCGGCATCCCCGTGGGCATGTGCGGCGAGGCGGCGGCCAATCCCCTGCTCATCCCGCTGCTCATCAGCTTCGGGCTGACGGAGTTCAGCGTAGGCGCGCCGAGCGTTCTGCGTGTGCGCAAGTGCATCAGCCGCTGGACGAAGGAAGAGGCCGACAAGGTCGCCGCGCACGCGATGAGTCTCGACACCGAGGCCGAGATTGCGGAATATCTGAAGAGCATCGTATAATTCCCAATTCGCATAGAAAAGAGACTGCTTCGGCAGTCTCTTTTTTCGTGGCTCCCGCTCCCGCTGTCATCCTGAGCGGAGCGAAGCGGAGTCGAAGATCATCAGTCGAATTATGATACTTTCTATGTTTCTTCATGTTGAACTGCACAAAAGATCGTGGTATAATCATTTTAATAATGTGCTTTTTGCCGTTATCATTATTATAAAAATTGGAGGGATACACATGAAAAAAAGATGGATCAGCATTGCCCTTGCGCTGCTGATGGTCATGAGTCTGCTGCCGTTCGGCGCGTTTGCAGAAACGGTGCCGCAGATTTACTACACGGGTGAGAGCAACCCTGTGTTTGAGCGCGGCGATCAGGTTGCGTTCACATTCAGCATCTATCCCGCATACGAGTATGAGCAGTATCATGTTTACATTTACAAGGGAACCTCCGACCCGAGTCCGTTTACGCAGGTTGGCAAATCCGAGGAGGAAATCCACAACACCTCCACCGGACGGCTCAATCTGACCGTGGATCTCGACACCTCCACCTATGAGCCCGGCGAATACATGTGCCTGTTCTGGATGTCGTTCTACAACGGCTCCGAATGGCGCGAGCCGGTGGACAAGCAGTATATCACCTTCACCGTCGTGAACAGCTCCAATCCCGAGCCTGATATCGAGCCGGAGCCGGAACCGACCGCTGAACCGGTGCCAGATACGGATGAGCATGAACACAATCTGGAGCTGCGCAACCAGAAGGACGCCACTTGCACCGAGGAAGGCTACACCGGTGACTACGTCTGCACTATCTGCGGCGAGACCGTGGAATACGGCGAGGCAATCCCCGCCAAGGGTCACCAGACCGAGCTGCGCAATCACCAGGACCCCACCTGCACCGAAGACGGCTACACCGGCGATGAAGTCTGCACCGTCTGCGGCGAGACCGTAGAATACGGCGAGCTTAACAAGGCTGGAGGTCATCACACCGAGCAGCGCAATCATCGGGACCCCACCTGCACTGAGGACGGCTACACCGGTGATGAAGTCTGCACCGTCTGCGGCGAGACCATTGAAAAAGGCGTGATCATGAAGGCTGAAGGTCATCGGACCAAGCTGCGCAACCAGAAAGATCCCACCTGCACCGAGAACGGCTACTCCGGCGACTACGTCTGCACCGTCTGCGGCCAGACCGTGGAGTACGGCTACGAAGTCTCTGCCGTTGATCACAGTTGGGATTCCGGCAAGGTGACCAAGGAGGCCACCGCGACTGCTGACGGCGTGAAAACATACACCTGCACGGTTTGCGGTGAAACAAAAACCGAGACAATTCCCGCTGCCGGTCCGTTTGTCTACACCTCTGACATCGGCATTACGCTTACCTCTCCTGTCAAGCTGCCGGAGGGCGTGTCGTTTGTCGCCGAAGAATATGAAGGCGCTGTTGATCTCTATAAGATGATGTATGATCAGGATGTCTTCCATTTCTATCGCGCCTGCCTTACTCAGACGGTCGACGGCGAGCAGTATTACTACTTCCCGGATCAGGCTGTCACGATCACCTTCCCCATCCCGGATGACATCGATCCCGCTACCATCACGATGAACAGTTCTGAGACCGTGCACAGCGTCATTCATAATTCAGAGATCATTGATCATCAGCTGAGCAAGGACGGCAAGTCTCTGACCGTTCAGACAAAAAAGCCGCAGGAATTTGAGATGATCGGCTATGCCGCAAAGGTCACTCCGACGCCCGCGCCCACGGCGAAACCCACTGCGACGCCTGCGCCCACCGCGAAGCCGACCGCGACGCCCGCGCCTGCAGCCAAAAATCCCTTCAAGGATGTGGCGAAGGATCAGTACTACTATGAGCCCGTCCTCTGGGCGGTGAACCACACGCCGCAGATCACGCAGGGCACGAGCAAGGACACCTTCTCCCCCGCCGCCACCTGCACCCGCGGTCAGGTCGTGACCTTCCTCTGGCGTGCCGCCGGTGAACCCAAGCCCGCCGGCACGAAGAATCCCTTCACAGATGTGAAGAGCGGCGATTACTTCTATAACGCCGTCCTCTGGGCAGTGGAAAAGGGCATCACGCAGGGCACCAGCAAGACCACCTTCTCCCCGAACAGCCCCTGCACCCGCGCCCACGTCGTGACCTTCCTCTGGCGCAGCGAGGGCCAGAACAAGGTGGACGCGAAGAACCCCTTCACCGACGTGAAGAGCGGCGACTACTACTATGACGCCGTCCTCTGGGCAGTCAAGAACGGCATC
>JAZQDI010000039.1:0-3522 GCA_045546715.1 Oscillospiraceae bacterium
AGTTTGACTGGCAGGCGGGCTACAACGGCTTCCTCGCCGGCTTTGCCACCCAGTTTGACCCCGATATGGCCTTCAAGCAGTTCACCACTGAGGGCAGCAGCAACAGCATGAAGTACTCCAACGCCAAGGTGGACGAGCTGCTGACCGCCGCCCGCCACGAGGCGGACGAGACCGCCCGCAAGGTCCTCTACGGCCAGTTTGAGGTCGGGTATGCCCAGAATCCGGGCGTGCTGCTCGTCGCGGATCTGGACGGCAACTATGTCGGCACCAGCGCACTGTGCGGCCTCGATACCACCCGCGTCCTCGGCCACCATGCCGTCGGCGTCATGTGGAACATCGAGGAGTGGACGCTCGACCGATAAATCGAAATCAAGAAAACGCTTCAGGCCGCCAGACACAGGGCTGGCGGCCTGAAAACGAGGTGTTGCTATGTCTGAACCTGTTTTGGAGCTGAAGGACCTGGCGGTGAGCTTCCGCACGCCGAAGGGCGAGGTGGAGGCTGTGCGCGGCGTGGATCTGACTGTTAACGAGGGCGAGATCCTCTGTCTGGTCGGAGAGTCCGGCTGCGGAAAAACCGTGCTGTGCCAGTCGGTCATGCACCTGCTGCCGAAGTATTCCTTCGTCAAGCGCGGCAGCATGTCTGTCTGCGGCGAGGATATCACGCACTATTCCGAACGCCAGATGCGGCATATTCGCGGCAGAAACTGCTCCATGGTGTTTCAGGATCCGCTCACCACGCTGAATCCGACGATCCCCATCGGAAAGCAGATTATGGAGGCAATCCGCAAGCAGGAGAAGGTCTCCCGCGAGGAGGCGTCCCGCCGCGCCATGGAGCTGCTGGATCTGGTCGGCATTGAGGACGCGGAGCACCGTTTTTCGCTCCAGCCGCATTTCTTCTCCGGCGGCATGCGCCAGCGCTGCGTGCTGGCCATTGCCCTGGCCTCCAATCCGAAGCTGCTCTTTGCCGACGAGGCCACCACTGCGCTGGACGTCACCGTGGAGGCGAAGATTCTCGACCTTTTGCGGGAAATCCGGCAGAAAACCGGCATCGCGATCGTGTTCATTTCCCACGATCTCGGCGCCGTGGCGCGCATCGCTGACCGCGTGGCGGTCATGTATGCCGGAAGGATCGTGGAGATCGGCACGGCGGACGAGATCTTCTATGATCCCCGCCATCCCTATACCTGGGGGCTGCTGTCGTCTCTGCCCGCGCTGGCGGCAGAATCCGGCGAGCTGCGCCCGATCCCGGGCATGCCGCCCTCGCTTCTGGACCCGCCTCCGGGCGACGCCTTTGCCGAGCGCAACGAATATGCCCTCGCGATCGATTATGAGAAGATGCCGCCCATGTTCCCCGTGAGCGACACGCATTTTGCCGCCACATGGCTCCTGGACCCGCGCGCGCCGCGCGTCGAGCCGCCAATCCGTTTGAAAGCCGGGAGTGGAAAATGGACAAAAACCTGATTTTAGAGGTGCGGGATCTCAAGCAGCATTTCCGCATCAATGACCGTCTGACCATCAAGGCCATCGACGGCATGACCTTCGGCATCCGGCAGGGCGAGGTGTTCGGTCTGGTAGGGGAGAGCGGCTGCGGCAAATCCACGTTTGCCCGTGCCGTCACCGGTATCTATCGCCCCACGGAGGGTGAGATCTTCTATCGCGGCGCACCGGTTTCCGGAAAGAAGGCGGACGCCAACGCCGTTCATCAGCGGCAGATCGAAATGCAGACCGTGTTTCAGGATTCTGCCGCGGCGCTCAATCCGCGCATGACGGTGGAGGAGATCATTCTCGAGCCGTTTCGTATCCTGCCGAACCGGCCGGACGCGCAGGCGCAGCAGGAAAAACTGCGGCAGATGATGGAGAACGTCGGCATGGCGCCTTCCTTCCTGCAGAAGCATCCCGGCGAGATCTCCGGCGGCCAGCGACAGCGCGTGGCCATTGCCAGAAGTCTCATCACGGATCCCACCTTTGTCGTGGCGGATGAACCGGTGGCGTCGCTGGATATCTCCATTCAGGCGCAGATCATCAGCCTGTTTCAGCATGTGCAGCGTGAGCACGGCTTTACCTTTCTGCTCATTGCGCACGATCTGTCCGTCGTGCGGTTCATCTGCGACCGCGTGGGTGTCATGCTCCACGGAAGGCTGGTGGAAATGGCGCCGACGAAGGAGCTCTTCTCCAATCCGCTGCATCCTTATACGCAGGCCCTGCTTTCTGCAATCCATGTACCGGACCCGGTTTATGAAAGAAGCAAGAAGATTCTTGAGTATGATACCAAAACACCGCTCGGCAGCACGTTTGAAGTAATCGCCAAAGATCATTGGCTCCTGAAATAAGCAAAAACAAATCTCCGGATACAAAGAAATGCCCGGCGTCTTTTGACGCCGGGTGTTTGCCTGTTCCTTTGTTTTTATTTCTTCGCGCCGTTCTTCTTGCGGAAGAATCCGCCGAGGAAGCAGATCAGCACCGCAAGGGCGGCGACGATCGCGCTGCCGACGAGACCGGAAACGGTGGTGCCCGCCGCGCTGTCGCTGTTCGCGAAGGCGTAATCCGGCAGGAAGGAGGTTTTCTCCTGAATGGCCGCGGCCTTGTCCGCCGCTGCGCTCTGCACGCCGTAGTCCTCCTCGTCCAGACCGAGGTTCTGGCTGTAGCCCGCCTCGGCGTTGCCGAACAGGGACCACTCCAGACCGTCGGGGTTGGAACTCGCGATCAGACTCAGACCGCCGCCCACGATGGCAGCGACGATGGCGAGCGCGATGACCGTGGTCTTGAGGGAGTTCTTCTTCCCGGGAGCGCTGGCGTTCATGTCGCGCAGCAGCTCCGGGCGGCTCTCATAGACGAAGAGCAGCACCGCCGTAGTGATGAGACCCTCGATCAGACCGATGGCGAGGTGAATCGGCTGCATGATGCCGAGGAACACGCCGAAGGGCAGCTCTGTGATACCGGAGAGGCTCGTCTCCACGCAGACGGAGAAGGCGCCGAGCTGCAGCGTGATGACGCAGCCGAGAATGGAGGCGAGGATGATCTTCGCGCGCGCCGCGCCTTTTTCACCCATGCCGGAGAACAGGCGGCTGCGCATGATCGGACGCCAGATCAGATAGTATCCGATGAAGCAGCCGTAGAACGCCATGTTCCAGACGTTCGCGCCGAGGGCAAGTAACCCGCCGTCGGCAAAGAAGAGACACTGGATCGCGAGAATGACAATCATCGACAGGAAACCCGCCTGCGGCCCGAGCAGAGCCGAGAGCAGCATACCGCCGCACATGTGGCCCGAAGAGCCGGTGCCGGGAATCGTGTAGTTGATCATCTGTCCCGCGAAGACGAGGGCTGCGGTGACGGCCATCACGGGGAAGTCGGATCGTAGCCATGTCGTTCTGTGAGCCAAGGAGTTGGGTCTAGTCATTGTCTTCCTAAGACCGCTTGGCCTCCGACTTGCATACCGCCGCACATGTGGCCCGAAGAGCCGGTGCCGGGAATCGTGTAGTTGATCATCTGTCCCGCGAAGACGAGGGCTGCGGTGACGGCCAT
>JAZQDI010000040.1:0-19231 GCA_045546715.1 Oscillospiraceae bacterium
CGGAACGCATGCACCATTTTGCCGGTCAGGCTGCACCATTTGCGCGGTCAGCGTGCACCATTTCAGACGGCGTATTCATGTAACCTCCGTTTGGTTGATGAGGCTATCATATCAAAGCAAAGTGACAATCCGGTGACTTTCATTAAACCTTAATGAAGTCTTCATCCGGATTGCCACTTTTTTCGTTTCAGATCACGCTTTTATAAAACCGTATCGTAAATCTCGCGCCGCCGGTGGGCGCGTTTTCTGCCTTGATGGTACCGTTCTGTGCGGCAATGATGCTCCGCGAGAGCGCAAGCCCGATGCCCACGCTGTCGTCCGACGAACCCGCGCCTTTGTAAAAACGGTCGAACAGGTACGGAAGATCCTCTTTTGATATGCCCGGACCGTTGTCCTCGACGACGATCTCCGTAAACAGCGCGGTTTCTTCCGCCGTCACCGTGATTACCCCGCCGACGGGTGTATGCTCCATGCAGTTTTTCAGAATGTTTCCAAGCGCTTCTGTGGTCCAGTTGAGATCGCCCGTGAAGTGCTCGCCCGTTTTGTGAACGGTGAAGGACTGCTCCCGCAGCTCCATGGGAATCCGCAGCGGCTGGGCGGCTTTCTCAATCAGCTCTGCGACAGATACGAGGTCAGACCGGAACTGCGCCGTTCCCGCGTCGATCTTGCTGAGCTTCAGCAGCGTTTCCACCAGCCACTGCACACGCTCCAGCTGTCGTCTGAGCTCGCGCGTCATGGAAAGTCGCCGGTCATAGGGCAGGTCTTCTTCTGCGAGCATGGAGACCAGCAGATTCATAGAAGTCAGCGGCGTTCGGATCTGATGGAAAATGTCCTGAATCGCCTCTGTCAGCTGCTGTTTATCCGCCGAGAGCTGATTGGCCTGCTCCTGCAGGCGTGTCGTCATCTTTTGAAGCTCGCTGTTCAGAATCGACAGCTCACCCTCTGCGGCGTCTTCGATCAGCACCCGGTCCTGCCCGTGCAGAATCCGGTCGAGTCGCTGTGCAAGCGCCTCCATCTGATGATAGCGCTGAACCGCAAACGCGATGTGCGCACCGCTCAGCAGCAGTCCTACAGCCAGCGCAATCATTCCGCAAATCGGACGAAACAGAAAACCGATCAGCGCCGCAACAGCCGTGATGGAAAGGTCGATCAGCAGTTCCCGCTTCAACTCCGGGTTTCGTATGATTTTCATATCAGTCCACCCGATATCCCAATCCGCGCACGGTTTTGATGATCTCCGGCTTCTGCGGGTCATCCTCGATCTTCTCGCGCAGGCGCTTGATATATACAGTCAGTGTATTGTCGTTTACAAAATCGCCTCCGGCATCCCAGATTTCTTCCAGCAATGCGTTGCGCGTCAGAAGCTTTCCGCGGTGGTTCACGAAGGCCATAAGGAGCCGGAATTCCAGGGCGGACAGATTGATCTCGGTTCCGTTTTTCGATACGATTCCTTTCTCGGCGTCGACCGAGACGGAGCCCAGCATAACAACGCGCTTGGTTTTCCCGCTTCTGCGAAGGACGCTGCGAATGCGGCTCACCAGCTCACGCGGGCGAAACGGCTTTGCGATATAATCATCGGCACCCATGTCAAGCCCGCGCACCACGCTGTTTTCATCCCCGGACGCGGTGAGGAAAATGACGGGAAGCCCGCGCCCCTTTGCCGCCTCGCAAACCGCAAAGCCGCTTCCCTCTGCAAGGGAAATGTCCAGTAACAGCAGGTCGACGTTCTCATTTTCGATTACAGCGAGCGCCTCCCTCTCACCGGAAATAGAAACTGTCTCAAAGCCTTCCGAGTGAAGGTACGCATCCAGCGTTCGTATGATGGAAATATCGTCCTCGACGATCAGAATTTTTGACATGGTTATTCACCCATTCGATTCCAGCAGCCAATCTGCCACATCCACAATCTGTACACCTTCATGCTGATAAGCTTCCTGACGAGTGCGGGTAAGGATCATCTTCGGATAGGCGTCCTTGATTTTCAACAGCGGATCTACCTCGCGCCGGAAAGTGTCTGGATCATCGATGCTGTTTGCAACCTGAATATAAAGCTTTTCACTGCGCTTAATGGCGACAAAATCAATCTCTTTTTTGTACAGCACACCGGCGTAGAGCTCATACCCACGGCGAAGCAATTCGATTGCAACGATATTCTCAATCATCCTGCCGTAGTCTGCGTTCTTTGTCCCGAGCTTGGCGTATTTGAAGGAATGGTCGCTGAGATAGTACTTGTCATTTGACGCCAAATACCGTTTCCCTTGAATGTCATACCGTCTGATTCTGTAAAACGCAAAAGCGTTGCAGAGATATTTGATATAGGCGCCGATAGTTCGGTCGTTTGTATTGACTTGTTCGCTTTTGAATGCCGCTGCAACACTGCGGGTAGATGTTTGGTTGGAGATGTTATCAATCAGGAAATCGCACAGGCGCTCCATCAGCGGCATATTGCGGATTCGATATTTTCGCTGGATGTCCCGAACGATAAGCGTATTGAAGACATCCGAGATATAGTCATATTTTGATTCCGGCGTCTTATACAGGTAGGAGCCGGACATACCACCCTCCTGAATATAGCGGTTGAAAGCGGCATAATGATCCGTCAGTTCAAAGTATTTCATGAACTCACTGAACGAAAACGGAAACACTTCAATCTCAAAGGTTCGCCCGGTGAACAGTGTTGCAAGATCACTGCTCAGCAAAAAAGCATTTGAACCGGTGATATAGATATCATATTTCTCGGAAGCATGCAGGCTGTTGATCGCTTTCTCAAAGCCCGTGCACATTTGAACCTCATCGATCAGCACAAAATTGTTCTTTCCCTGTGCATAGGCATTCTCAATGTGGTCATGCAAAGCGTGATACTCTGTCAAACCCTCGAACTCATGCAAGTTGAAATTGATATGAATGATATTGGCGCTTGGGTCGCTTTCACGCACATAAGACATAAAGGCATCGAGCAGCTTGGACTTTCCGCTGCGTCGAACGCCGGTGATCACTTTGATATCGGGCGTACCCATAACGTCCTTTAGTTTGTTCAGGTAAAAATCTCGTTCGATCAATCTCATAGAGAATCACCTCGAGAGTTATTATACCCATTCTATTTCGCAAAATCAAGAAAATTTCAAAATTGCGAAATAGGCGCGTGCTCTTCGCAGAAAGGAGGAAATTGTAACTTTTCTATGAACAATCAAAATAACGTGTCGTTTTGGGCGGCAAAAACGTGCGGTGTAAGAAGTGAGGGGAGAAGAAACCCTTTGCACTTTGAAAACCGCATATGCATTCACTGAGACTTCAATCTTGGTATGAGCTACTGAGCCTGCCGCACGCCACGACGTCTGAAAAGATCGAGCGATCCATGCCGGGTCAAATGCAGAGATTGCTTCCTGCACAGCCATGACAGCCAAGAGGACAATGGTACTCCCGTCCAGCCACAGACATCGCAATGGGGGCGGCTCGGTCAGAACGACGGAGGGGTGAGATTCCCGTGAGGCGGCCCAGTAAGCTGCCGCTCAGTGATTTCCCTTATGTGTGGGGCGTCGGGGACAAATAACACATAAACAGCCGCTCGCAAATTCAACAATGTTTTGTCTCGCTGATCGGTTTTTGCGTTCTCGCGATTCTTACCTTTTTTACGAAATCTACACATAACATATATAGAGCGCGAGAGCGAACGCAGCTCCAACGTACATGCAGAAGCCCGGAATTGGGTCCTGATACAGGATCTGATTTCGGGCTTTCGCAATATTTGATAACCGCCCCCACTTTTTGCGGTATGGAGGGCAAAGGAGGTGACCGCAATGACATAGCAAACACGACCGCAGAAGAGAAAACCAACAATTAAAAAATGAGGAGAAATGAAAAATGAAACTGAAAGAATTACAAACCATTGATGCGGAAGAACTGGCGTCGCAGCCGCTTCCGCCGCCGTCCTTCATTGTGGACGGTCTCATTCCCTACGGCCTCTGCGTACTGGCCGGTCCAAGCAAATGCGGCAAGAGCTGGCTGATGCTCTGGCTCTGTATGCGCGTCTCCCAGGGGCTGCCCATCTGGGAGCGCAAAACGCAGCAATGTGATGTGCTGTATCTCTGTCTGGAGGATACCTACGCTCGCATCCAGCGAAGGATGTACCGGCTGAACGAGGAGTCGGTGCCCGAGCTTCGCCTTGGCGTCATTTCAGAAAAGCTGCATTGCGGTCTGGAGGAACAGATCGAACAGCATCTGAGCAAATACCCGAACACGAAGCTGGTCGTCATCGACACGCTGCAGAAGGTGCGAAAAGCCAACTCCGCTGACAGCAACATGTACGCTGCCGATTACGAGGACATTTCATCGCTCAAGCGCATCGCGGATCAGCGGGGCATCGCCATTGTCCTTGTCCACCATCTGCGAAAGCTCAAAGACAGCAGCGATCCGTTCAATGAGCTCAGCGGCTCTACCGGCCTCATGGGCGCCTTGGACACCTGCCTTCTGATGAAGCGCACCAATCGGGCCGAGGAAACCGCAAAGCTCCTGGTCACAGGAAGAGACATTGAGGATCAGGACCTTGTCCTGCGCTTTCACGACTGTGTCTGGGATTACATCGGAGAGGTTGATGTGCATGAGGCGCAGCAGGAAGAAGCATATCCGCCTTTTCTGCACCATTTGGTTTCCTTCATGGAAACCCGAAACGAATGGATGGGCAACGCAACAGAGCTTCTGTCCGCCCTCTCCGAAACGGAAGTGACGCCCAAAGGCGTCGTCCGCTGTATCAGGCGGTACTACTATGAATTTCTGGAGCCGCGGGGCATTCGCTTTCGCACCAGACGGACGCCGCGGAGTAGGCTGATCATTCTGTGGCACGACAAACAACATGACGCAAATGACGATCATGACGATGGAATCTCTGCCGAGAAACCATCGTCATTTTCGTCATGATCGTCATAAAAGACCCTCTGCTGTTATTATCACACGAAAGTGTCAGCCCATGCCCGCCATCGATTGCCTGAATTGGAACCGGCAGAGGAATCGCACACAATTTGTAGCGATTCCTTTCCCCCAAAAGTGACACCCTTTTCAATTACAGCCACGATGTAACTGCCCGGAGGACGGGGGCGTTCCGCCCCTGTCCATAAGGGTAGCGAGCATCGGATTGTGCCGTCACAATCCATTCGTCCCAGGGGAGCACCCCTGAATACCCCCATTCAAATCTTCAAAGGAGAATTTATGATGAAACAAGAGACCGTAAAATTCACACTTCGCCTGCCTCCAAAGCTCAAGCGCAGGCTGGAGAAGCTGGCAAAGGAGCGTGGGATCTCGCAAGCGCAGTACCTGTGCTCTCTCATCGCCGGGAAGCCTTCCGAGGCTATGCCGCCGACCGCCTTTTGGGATGCGATGCATGAGCTGTACCAGATCCACGACATGCTCCGGCGCGAGGGCAAGGCAGAGGAGGCCCGGCGGCTGGAGCTTTCCATTGTAGCACTGCAAAGCGCATTCACGTTGGAGTCGGAACAGGAGGTGTCCTGATGGCGACGACCAAGCTGTGGCACATCTCCGGTCGCATTGAAGACGTGATCGACTACGCTGAGAACCCGGAGAAAACGTGTCCCATCCCGGATCTGGAGGATCTCTGGAACGCGGCCCGGTATGTGGAGCGTCCCGCCGCAACCGCAGACGGTCAATACGTCACCGCCATCAACTGCACCAGAGAGACCGCCGTGCAGCAGATGATTCTGACTAAGAAGCAGTTTCACAAGACCGACGGATACATCGCCTGGCACGGCTACCAGAGCTTCAAGCCCGGCGAGGTCACACCGGAGCTGTGTCATCAGATCGGCATAGAGACCGCGAAGCACCTGTGGGGTGATCGGTTCCAGATCATCGTCACCACGCATCTGGACAAAGGGCATTTACACAACCACTGGGTTTTCAATTCCGTGTCCTTCGTGGATGGGAAGAAGTATAACCACTCCAAGCAGGAGATCGAATGGATGCGTCGGGTATCGGACTATTACTGTCAGGTACACGGCCTGTCCGTCATCCCTGTTCCGCACAAGGCGCCGTCCCGTCCGGTCTATTTCGATGAAAAGGACGGCAAACCGACCCGGTACAATGTCTATCGGGAGGATATCCGAGAAGCGCTGAAAAGCAGCTTCACCATTCGGGAAGCGGAGAAATACTTGCAGCGGCTCGGGTACATCACGGACTTCACCAGCGAGTCGCATTACCGCATCCGTCTGCCGCAGTATACGCACTTCACACGCCTGGACACGCTGGACAAGCGCTGGGTGCCGGAGCGCCTGTACCGCTTCCTTGCACCACATCCGAGTCAGACGAAGAAGGCCGTTGTCCGTTGGCAGACTGACGTTCCCGAGCACCTGCGCCATGCCCATCACCCGCATCAAAGGCCGTCGCACATCTATCGGCTGTATCTCTACTACTGTTATCAGCTCGGTATTCTCCCGAAGGGAACGGCTTACAAACCCAACAGCCCCTTCCTCCGGGAGGAGTTGCGGAAGCTGGATCAGTTTGACAGAGAAACACGATTTCTCGGTGAGACCGGAATTGAAACAATGGATGAGCTTCAAGCTTATATCGCAGATCAGCAAACAGCGCTCGATCAGCTCACCGCTGAGCGTACATCCATCCAAAACAAAATGCGCCGTGCCGATCTTGAAACGAAGGACTCTCTGCGGCAGCAGAAAACCGAAAAGACCGCGTCGATCATGGCCTCGCGTGAGCAGCTAAAGCTTGCCAAGTCCGTAGAGGCGCGGTCTTTTCATATGCAGGAAACGCTCGATCTGGTCTATGACAACGAGCTGAAACACCGGGAGAAAGACTCTCCCACAATAAACATTACACAAAGGAGTTATGAAAGATGAATACCATAACCAATATCGCAATTGCAAATCTGCACCCGTTTGAGGGGCATCCGTATCAGGTGCGGGAAGACGCCGAAATGGACGCCCTCGTGGAGAGCATCCGCGAGCACGGCATTCTCACACCGCTAATCGTCCGCCCGTCGGAAGATACACCGAACGAATATGAAGTGATCTCCGGTCACCGGAGACTCCACGCAGCACAGAAGGCAGGAATCGTTGAGGTTCCTGCCTTTATCCATACTGTCAGCCGTGAGGAAGCGGCCATTCAGCTGGTGGACAGCAATCTCCACCGGGAGCATATTCTCCCGAGCGAAAAGGCGTTCGCCTACAAGCTGAAATTTGATGCTTTGAAGCATCAGGGCAGGGCTTCGGGCCAAGTTGGCCCGAAGCTGACCGTCGATGCTATTTCAGAGGGGGACAGCGGCAGGCAGGTTAAACGCTATATCCGTCTCACGCATCTGATCCCGCCGCTGCTCACGCTGATGGATGAAGGGCGTATTGCTTTTTCAGTCGGTGTAGAGCTCTCGTATCTGGCGCTAAACGAACAACATGCCGTTGCTGATGCGATCGAGCTCTATGACTGCACGCCGTCCTACTCGCAGGCATGTCGGATGCGAAAAGAGAGCGAAATGCTCTACGCGGGAGACACTGCAAAGATTGTCGCGTCGGTCCTATCCGAGCCGAAGCCCAACCAGCGGGAGCAGATCCGTCTGCGGCGGGATGATTTTCGCTCCTACTTCCCCGCTGACTATACGGATAAACAGATCAAAGAAGACATCATTGCCGGTCTCAACTTGCTGAAAAAGCAGCGATACCGAGACCGAGACGCCAGATAAGGAGGACTCTGAATGAACAGCGAACCTGCCTTTATCGTCGGCATTGGTCATGACGAGCAGGAATACACCGTCAGCGGCGTCCGGTATACTGTGGCTTCTCGGTATGTCCCCGTGGACTACCACCGGGACGATCAGCAAACGCTGTCCCACTGCCTGCGTCACTATATCGGCAGCGACTTTGCAGATTTGTCAGCCTTTACGGAAGAAGCTATGCTGATGGGTGAAGATGCCTGTTCGGCTGCCGGAAAGGAGGACTGAATGCAGTCGAAAAAGAAACAGAAACACATCGGGATCACAGCGCTTTACTGCCGCCTGTCCAGAGACGACGGCACCGAGGGAGACAGCAATTCCATCGCCAATCAGAAGCGGATGCTTGAGAAATATGCCAAAGAGAATCACTTCAGCAACACCCGTTACTACGTGGATGACGGATACACTGGCACCAATTTCAACCGCCCCAGCTTTCAGAAGCTGTTGGAGGACATTGAAATGGGCTATGTCTCCACCATCATCGTGAAGGACATGAGCCGCCTCGGGCGTGACTATCTGAAGGTCGGGTATTACACGGATACGTACTTCCCCGACCACGACATTCGCTTCATCGCCATCAACGATTGCGTAGACAGCGACGATGGCGAGAACGAACTCGCGCCGTTCCGCAACGTCATGAATGAGATGTATGCCAGAGACATCAGCCGAAAGGTCCGTACTGCGCACCGCATTCGCGGCAACTCCGGCGAGCCACTCTCGCAGCCGCCGTATGGGTACATGAAGGACCCGGATCATCCGAAGAAATGGATTATCGATCCGGAGGCATCCGCGATCGTGAAGGAGATCTTCAGCATGTATCTGAACGGCAAAGGCGCAGATTCCATTGCCCACATTCTGAAGGAGCGAAAGGTGCTGACCTGCACCGCCTATTGGCGTTCCAAGGGGATCGGAAGAGGCGGGAGAAAGGTCAACGCCGACCCATACGATTGGAAGCACAATACCGTGCTCGGCATTCTCTCCCGGCAGGAGTATTGCGGCGACGTGCTCAACTTCAAAACGCACTCCAAATCCTTCAAAAAGAAGGATCGCATCGACAATCCGCGCGAGGATTGGCTGGTCTTCAAAAACGTCCACGAGCCGATTATCGAGCGCGATGTATTCGAGCGGGTGCAGGAAATGCTCGGCAACACCAAGCACCGTCCGCCAAAGCCCAAGAACGGCGAAAAGAATATGTTCAGCGATCTGCTCCGCTGCGCCGATTGCGGCAGCAAGCTCTGGTACCACACCAACACGATCAACAAGAACATCCACTATTTCAGCTGCTCCAACTATGTGAAGGACTACCGCGGCACCTGCGAAACCCGTCACTATATCCGCGCCGACGCCGTGGAGCAGATCGTCATGCTGGAGCTCGGTCGGTTGGCCTCGTACCTCCGCCACGACGAAGAGGGCTTCGCCGCCCTGCTTGCGCAGAAAACGAATCAGGAAATGATCGCCGAGAGAAAGCAGGCGGAAGCGGATTTGCAAAAAGCCACCGTCCGCAGTGAAATGCTGGTGCATCTGTTTGAAAAGCTGTATGAGGACAACGTCGCCGGAAAGGTGACAGATGAGTGGTTTTTGCAGATGTCCCACAAATACGAGGTCGAACGACTGGAGCTGAAAGAGAAGATCTCGACGCTGCATGCAAAGCTTGCAGCATTGGATGAGCAGTCGCAGAACTCCGAGTCTTTCCTCGCTGCAATTCGGAAGTTCATGGAGATGAAAACGCTGACCGCTCCCCTGCTGCAGGAGCTCATCGACCACATCGACGTCTATGAGGCCCAGGGCTCCGGCAAGAGCCGCACACAGCGGATCGTGATCTATTACCGCTTCGTCGGCTATATTGAGCTTCCGGAAAGCGCCTTTCGCTGCAGCCGGGACTATCGGGCAGATGTGCGTCAGGGCGTGGAAATCGAGTATATTCCCCGCCCGGCATAAGAAAAGCAGCAAGGCAAAAACCTTGCTGCTGCAACAAAAAAGAGTGAAGATAACGAAATCCGTTATCTTCACTCGACATGGTTGCGGAGACAGGACTCGAACCTGCGACCTCCGGGTTATGAGCCCGACGAGCTACCGACTGCTCCACTCCGCGATATAGAGCTCCCTGATCAAGGAGCTTATATACTATAGCACATAAGCTCCCTGATGTCAAGGATTTTCTTTTCGGTTTGTGAATTACTTCTTGGACTTCAGTTCCTCGAGGATCTGACCAAGCAGTTCTTCCGTCGTCGGGCCGGCGGGGGCTTCTTCTTCGGGCTCTTCCTTCTTCACAGCGAGGTCACGCGCCTTGTTGAAGGCCTTGACAATGGCGAAGATCACCAGAGACACGATCAGGAAGTTGATGATCGCCTGAATGAAGTTGCCGATCATGAGCTGAGCGCTGCCGACGGTGATGGCGAGACCGCTGAAATCAATGCCGCCGCAGATCATGCCGATGATGGGGCCGATCACATCGTCCACCAGAGAGGTCACGATGGCACCGAACGCGCCGCCGATGATGACGCCGACGGCCAGGTCCATCACGTTGCCCTTCATGATGAATTCCTTGAATTCCTGCATGAGAGACTTCTTTTCCATGGATAGGACTCCTTCTCTATAGAATTTGCTTTCGCGCGTACATTATAGCACAAGCCCGCCGCTTTCGCAACACGGAAGCGGCGGGCAGTCGCACATTTATTTCGTTTTGGGAACCAGAAGCTCCTTGCCGCCCATGTAGGGACGGAGCACCTCGGGAATTTTCACTGTGCCGTCGGCCTGGAGATTGTTCTCCAGGAAGGCGATGAGCATACGCGGCGGAGCCACGCAGGTGTTATTCAGGGTGTGAGCCAGATAGTTCTTGCCGTCCTCGCCCTTGACGCGGATGCGCAGACGGCGCGCCTGCGCGTCACCGAGGTTGGAGCACGAGCAAACCTCGAAATACTTCTGCTGGCGGGGGCTCCACGCCTCGATGTCGCAGCTCTTGACCTTCAGATCCGCGAGGTCGCCGGAGCAGCACTCGAGCTGACGAACGGGAATGTCCAGACTGCGGAAGAGCTCAACGGAGTTCTGCCAGAGCTTCTCGTACCAGAACATGCTGTCCTCCGGCTTGCAGACGACGATCATCTCCTGCTTCTCAAGCTGATGGATGCGGTACACGCCGCGCTCTTCGATGCCGTGCGCGCCCTTCTCCTTGCGGAAGCAGGGAGAATAGCTCGTCATGGTCTGGGGCAGCTGGTCCTCGGTCAGAATCTGATCGATATAGCGGCCGATCATGGAGTGCTCGGACGTGCCGATCAGGTAGAGATCCTCGCCCTCAATCTTATACATCATGGCGTCCATTTCCGGGAAGGACATGACGCCCTCCACCACTGCGCCGTGGATGAGGAACGGCGGAATCACATAGGTAAAGCCCTTGCCGATCATGAAATCACGGGCATAGGCCAGAACGGCCTCGTGCAGACGGGCAATGTCGCCCATGAGATAGTAGAATCCGTTTCCGGAGACACGGCGGGCCGCGTCCAGATCAATGCCGTCAAAGGACTCCATAATCTCCGTATGATACGGGATCGGGAAGTCCGGCGTCACAGCTTCGCCGAAGCGCTGCACCTCGACGTTGCAGCTGTCGTCCGGTCCGATGGGCACGGAGGGATCGATGATCTGCGGAATGCGCATCATCTTTTCGCGGATCTGCGCTTCATATTCCTCTTCCAGCTTTTCCAGCTCTGCCAGACGCTCGGCCTGCGCATTGACCTGCGCCTTGATTTCATCGACCTCGGCCATCTTGGAGGGGTCTTTCTTTGCCTGTCCCATGAGCTTTCCGATCTGCTTGGAAAGGCTGTTGCGCTTCGCGCGCAGCTCGGAGGCCTCGCTGATGGCAGCACGGTTCAGCTTATCCAGCTCTGCAACCTCGTCCACCAGAGGCAGCTTTTCCTCCTGGAACTTCTTCTTCATGTTCTCCCGCACCAGGTCAGGATTTTCGCGAATGAGTCTAATATCAATCATGGTGTTGTCTCCCCTGTATTGAATTTCTTTTTAGTTCCGTTTCGGCAGCTTCCGCAGCGCCTCGATTAGAGCCTCGCGGTCATCTGCATCATAGTATTCCAGCTCGATGCGGCCTGACTTACGTCCCTGCTGCATTCGTACTCGGCGTCCCAGTGCATTTTCCAGAGAGCGGGCACATTCGCAGAGGTAGTCGACAGCGTTTCCGTCTTTTTCCGGCACGGGTTCCGGCGCTTTGAGCAAACTGTCCACCAGAGCCTCTGCGCGGCGGACGGATAGTTTTTTGGCTATGATTGTCTGCGCGACGTTCATCTGTACATCCGGGTGTTCCAGCGGGAGCAGTGCGCGCGCATGCCCTGCGGACAGCTCGCCTTCCTCGACCAGTCTGCGTACGTCCTCTGACAGCATCAGCAGCCGCATGGAGTTTGCAATTGCCGGGCGGGACTTCCCCACCGACTGCGCGACTTCCTCCTGCGTCATGCCGTAGGTCTGTTGCAGGACTTCGTAGCCCTGTGCTTCCTCGATCGGATTCAGATCCTCACGCTGCAGATTCTCGACGAGCGCCATTTCCATGGCTTTCTGTTCGTCGACTGTGAGGATATGTACCGGTACGGTCTCGAGTCCGGCTTTCCTCGCGGCTCGCCACCGGCGCTCACCTGCGATGATTTGATAATAGCCGGACTCCTGCGGCCTCACGGTGATTGGCTGGATCACACCGTGCTTGGCGATGGAGTCTGCCAGATCTTCCAGGGCTTCCTCGTCGAACCTACGGCGGGGCTGATCCTGTCTTGGTTCGATCTTCATGACCGGCAGTTCTGTGACTTCCTTTTCTGCTCTCTCCCGATTTTCTTCCAGTGTCAGATCCTCGGTGAACAGGGCTTCCAGCCCGGTACCGAGACCTTTTTTCTTATCCTTCGCCATGCTCCACCTCTTTTTCTGCCTTCTCCGCTTTTTTTGCTTTCTTCGCCTCTCGTTTGATGATTTCGTCGGCAAGATGCAGATATGCTCTTGCGCCCTTCGATTCCCGGTCATAGGCGATTGCCGGCTTTTTGTGGCTCGGCGCTTCTGACAGGCGCACGTTGCGCGGAATCATCGTTTTGTAGACCTTCTTGCCGAAGAACTTTCTCACTTCGGTCGCAACCTGGTCAGAGAGCTTGGTTCGGTTGTCATACATCGTCATGACGATGCCCTGCACCGTGAGATTCGGGTTGATGCTTCGATTGCACATCTGAATCGTTCGCACCAGATCGGCGATTCCCTCCAGCGCGTAATATTCGCATTGAACCGGGATCAGCACACTGTCAGCTGCTGCGAGCGCATTTACCGTCAGCAGCTCCAGACTTGGCGGGCAGTCGATGAGAATGAAGTCATATTCATCCTTCACAGTCGACAGGGCATTCTTCATGACCTGTTCGCGCTGTGGTACACGCACCAGCTCCACGGAGCAGCCGGAGAGATTGACGTTTGCGGGGAGCACATCTCCCCATTTGGTATGCTGAATGCAGGACGCGGCGCTTGCGCCGTTGATCATCATGTCATAACAGTTTGGCCTCGTCTGCTTGTCCACACCCATGCCCGAGGTGCTGTTTCCCTGCGGATCGCAGTCCAGCAGGAGCACTCGCCGCCCGCGCTTCCGTAGCGCCGCTGTCAGGTTTACACAGGTTGTGGTTTTGCCGACGCCGCCTTTTTGATTTGCTACGGCGATCGTAATAGCCATTTTTCTTCTCCTGTTATTTTTTGTGTGTCATAGTATAACAGGATTGGAATTGTTTTTCAAGTGTTCTGATTGTTTCACGTGAAACGGTGTGCGCTGTTTCACGTGAAACATTAATGCACGAATCATATAATTGTCAAGACAACAGCAAATCCAAATCTGAAATCGTCAAGTCCTCATGCAGCGCCAGATTAATCGAATAGCCGATCAGCTTAGAAAAATCGGATACGACCGAATCAATGTCCCGCGGAGTGACAAACAAGCCTGAGAGCCGATCATTGTCTGAAAGGATCTGCGCGTCCATGACGGTAGGAACACCGACGGCAATCACCGGAACATCGAGAGAGTCCGCATTCAAAGCCTCGCGGTGGTTTCCAACGCCGGAGCCGGGTGTGATGCCGGTGTTTGAAATTTGGACGGTGCGGCAAAGACGATCCGGTTCAGAGCAGGCAAGCGCGTCCACGGCAATAATGGCGTCCGGGCGAAGATCCTGAACCACGGCGCGAACCATGACAGATGCCTCAATTCCCGTGGAACCGAGTACGCCCGGTGCAAGGACTGACACAGAACGGAACACGCCGAAATCCTCCGGCATCTGCTCCCTGAGATGACGCGTTGCCAGAACAGACTCCGCGGCTTTCGGCCCAACGGCGTCCGGCGTAATGGCCCGGTTTCCGAGTCCAACTACGAGTGCGGAAAACGTGTGGTTTTTCGGAAGCAGCTCGCGCAGAAGGGAGGCGAGCAGCGCGGCGGCGGCAGAGAAGGAATCTTCCTCACGACGCAGCACGGGTGACAGCGTGACCGTATGATAGACCCCGACGGGTTTACATAATTCTTTTGAGGCGGCGGGGGAGCGCACCTCGACTGTCGTCACGCGAAATCCGTCCCGATCCAGCTCGCGGACCTCTACACCGTCAAGTGCTCCGGCGTTCGATCGAACCCGGTGCGCCTCGACAGCGAGATCCGTGCGGGGAAGTGCCTGCATGCGATCACTCCTTATATAAATATACACACAAGATGCTGTGCTCTGCAGAGATGGTAGCCACAATTTCAGAAAAATATTTCGGCAGCACAAAAAAATGCTTGCAATTTCAAGCAGTTGGTGATATATTCTACAAATGCAGAACGTGACGAGGAGGTGTCGAAGAGCAATGCCGAACATCAAATCTGTGATGAAGAATGACGTGAAGTCCAAGCTGCAGAATGCTAAGAACAAGGCTGAGAAGACGGCCATGAAGACGAGCCTGAAGAAGTTTGACGCGGCGGTTAACGCCGGCGATAAGGATGCAGCCGCGAGCACGTTTAAGGCCGCTGTGCAGTCTGTTGACCGCGCCGCCGGCAAGGGTCTGATCCACAAGAACAAGGCAGCGCACCAGAAGTCCGCGATGGCGAAGAAGCTGAACGGTCTGGGCTGATCTGATAAACAGATTCAAGGGCATGGTCTAGGCCATGCCCTTTTGCCTTAAAATCATATTGAAACAGGATTGTTCATTATGAGTGATAAGAAGAAATTACTATTAATTGTGAACCCCAAAGCGGGCAAGAGCGGGTATAAACTCGGCTTTGCCGATGTGATGCTCACGCTCAGCGAAGGGGGATATGATACGACCGTCCGCTTCACGGAGGGCCGTGGAGACGCCACGCGGTTTGCCGCGCAGCACGCAAAGGAGTTTGACACGATTGCGTGCGTCGGCGGCGACGGAACGCTCAGCGAGGTCGTGGCCGGTCTCATGCAGGTACCGAATCCGCCCCCGCTGGGATATATCCCGCTTGGCTCGACAAACGACGTGGCAAACACGCTTGGTTTGCCGAAAAACGCTGTGGAGGCGGCGCGCGTCATCGTGGAGGGGCAGCCGCGTCCCTTTGATGTGGGCGGCTTCCAGAACGATGCGTTTTTCACCTATGTTGCGGCCTTTGGCGCTTTCACCGAGGTGAGCTATGCCACGCCGCAGAATGAAAAGGCGCATCTGGGTTATCTGGCCTACATGCTCCGCGCGGCAGGCGCGCTCCCGAAGCTGGAGAGCATCCACACGAAGATCGAATATGAAGGCGGCGTGGTTGAGGGCGACGTGCTCTACGGCGGAATCTCGAATTCCACGCGTGTCGCCGGCGTCGTGAAGCTGAAAAAGGATCTCGTGAGCCTGTCCGACGGCATGTTTGAGGTACTTCTTGTGCCGACGCCGAAAAGTCTGGCCGACTTCACCCGCAGTGCCACCGGCCTTCTGGGGCAGAAATATGACGGTGTGAACGTCATTCTGCTGCAGTCGTCCAATCTGACCGTCACATTCGACAAGCCCATCGCCTGGACGCGTGACGGCGAGGACGGCGGCGAGCATCAGGTCGTGCATCTGTGCAATCACCCGAGCGCCGTCCGGATCATTGTAGAACCCTAACCATTCCTTTTAAAATGAGGTGTCACCCATGGAAAGAACCCGTATTTCCGGCATTTTCACCGATCCCCAGGCCTTTGACGGCAAGGAAATCACCGTCTGCGGCTGGGCCAGAACCACCCGCGACATGAAAAACTTTGGCTTCATCGAGCCCAACGACGGCAGCACGGTCACAAGTCTGCAGGACGTCATGGAGCGCGAAAAACTGGAGAATTATGACGAGGTGGCAAAGCAGAACGTGGGCGCCGCCTTCATTGTCAAAGGCGTCATCGTCCTGACGCCCGAGGCCAAGCAGCCCTTTGAGCTCAAGGCCACGGACATTCAGGTGGAAGGCGTCTCCGCGCCGGATTATCCGCTGCAGAAAAAGCGCCACAGCGTGGAGTTTCTGCGTACGATTCAGCATCTGCGTCCCCGCACGAACCTGTTCAACGCGACCTTCCGCGTGCGCAGTGTGGCGGCGCAGGCTGTGCATGAGTTTTTCCAGCAGCGCGGCTTTGTGTATATCAACACGCCCATCATCACCGGCTCTGACGCCGAGGGCGCGGGCGAAATGTTCCGCGTGACGACGCTGGATCTTGACAATCTTCCCCTCACCGAGGACGGCAAGGTGGATTACAGCCAGGATTTCTTCGGCAAGAGCACGAATCTGACCGTCTCCGGTCAGCTCAACGCCGAAAACTTCGCCATGGCCTTCGGCGATGTTTACACCTTCGGCCCCACCTTCCGCGCCGAAAACTCCAACACCCAGCGCCACGCCGCTGAGTTCTGGATGATTGAGCCGGAAATGGCCTTCGCCGATCTGGACGATGATCTCGAGTGCATGGAGGCAATGGTGAAGTATATCATCAACACCGTGCTCGAGCGCTGCCCGAACGAGATGCAGTTTTTCAACTCTTTTGTGGATAAAGGACTGCTCGACCGCCTGCACAACGTGGTGGACAACGAGTTTGGCCGCGTGACCTATACCGAGGCCGTGGAGAAGCTGCTCGCCTCCGGCAAGAAGTTCGATTACCCCGTCAAGTGGGGCATCGACCTGCAGACCGAGCACGAGCGCTATCTCACCGAGGAGGTCTTTGGCCGTCCGGTATTCGTCACGGACTATCCCAAGGAGATCAAGGCGTTTTACATGCGCCTGAACGACGACAACAAGACCGTCGCCGCGGCGGACTGCCTCGTCCCCGGCATCGGCGAGATCATCGGCGGCAGCCAGCGCGAGGAGCGTCTCGACGTGCTGACAAACCGCATCCATGAGCTCGGCATGAAGGAAGAGGATTACTGGTGGTACCTCGATCTGCGCCGCTACGGCTCCTGCCGTCACGCGGGCTTCGGCCTCGGCTTCGAGCGCATGGTCATGTATCTCACCGGCGTGAGCAACATCCGCGACGTGGAGCTGCACCCGAGAACGGTCGGCAACGCAGACTTCTAAGTCGCTTTGCTCCCAAAATGGAAGGCCGCCTTGCAAGGCGGCCTTCCATTTTGAAGGGAATTGCACGAAAAAGGACGTTTTCGGCCCAAATGCGATTTGGGGAAAGAAAACGTCCTTTTCGCGAGCGGAGATTTTTCCGCCGCGCATGTCGCCGGAAAAATCAGAATTTGATCCCTCCGCGGCTTGCGAGCCGCCAACTCTGCGAGGCTGCCGAATTCGCAGGGGCGTTTCACGAAGCGCCCGGCAGCTCCGGCGTCTCGCTCTCGCTGAAAACGGCGGAGAGCACGCAGACATAATCCCATTCATCATTCCCGGCGCCTTTGAAAGAAAACGTGAAAAACACAGTTTCTTCTTCCGGGTGAATCGCAGCGGTCTCGGCCAACGTCTCCGAATCGCCCAGCCAAACGCCGTCTTGCCCGGGCTTTTCAAATTCTACGGATGCGGATGAAGACTGCGGCTGGCCGCCGGACGAGGCGGCTGCCGTGCAGGAAATGCCGTTGTCCGACACGCTGATGACGCCGCAGTGCGTATCCAGTGGAAGCGGCTCAAAGAGCGGATAATGCTCCGTCTGAACGCCGTTTTGATAGATCGTGCAAAACAGCGTCAGGCTTTGGATGCGTTGATCCACCAGAAACGAAAACAGCTTTGTCTCTGCGTCTGGCGAGGCAAACCGGAGCAGCTCCGACTCCTGCGCCGTGAGTCCGTATGGACGCAGGGTGTTGATCTGCGGCCGGTTTTTCTGATTTGCGTACCAGAGCGCACCGGCCAAAAGCGCAAGCATGAGACTCACCGCCGCAAATGCCGCAGCAATTCGACGCATTCTGCGGCGTTTTCGATCGCCGTCCGCCGCGATGGAGAGCATGGCGGCCTCTGCCCGTTCGGTTGTCTGCTCCGGGGCGACGATTTCCCCGGCGAAAAAGTCATTGAGCGAGACGCCGAGCAGCGCGCACAGCGGCTGATACAGGGACACATCCGGCAGACTGACGCCGCGCTCCCATTTGGACACCGCCTTGTCAGACACACCGAGCCGTTCCCCCAGCTGTGCCTGCGTCAGCCCGAGCATCTTTCGCCGCGCTGCGATAAAAGCGCCGATTTTTTTTTGATCCATCCGAACACCTCCTGTTCTGCGTTCATTGTAGCGAAACAGGGGGTTTTTGACCACCGCCCGTCGGTAGAATTCACCGTTTTCTCTTGTCGCTTCCCTCCATCCTCACAGCAAAAAGGCCGCCTCTCTGAAGAGACGACCTTTTTGTATCGATTATGATTTATTCTGCAATCAGCAGCTCCGCAATCTGGATGGCGTTGGTGGCAGCGCCCTTGCGGACCTGGTCGCCGCAGCACCAGAGGCTCAGACCGTTCGGATTCGTGAGGTCACGGCGGATACGGCCAACGAACACGAGATCCTGGTTCTGCGTATCGAGCGGCATCGGATACTGCAGCGCGTCGAGATCGTCCACCAGCTTCACGCCGGGGGCGGCGGCGATGGCCTCGCGGGCCTCCTCGACGGAGATCGGGCGGTCAAAGACCATCTGCGCGCTGATGGAGTGGCTGCGCACGACAGGCACGCGCACGCAGGTGCAGTTGACGTTCATCTCCGGCAGGTGCATAATCTTGCGGCCCTCGTTCTGGAGCTTCATCTCCTCGGAGGTGTAGCCGTCGCACTGCTCGCCGCCGATCTGGGGGATGACATTGTAGGCAATCTGATAGGCAAAAACCTTGGGCTCATAGCTCTCGCCGGCGGCGAGGGCCTTGACCTCGTTCTCCAGCTCCACAGGACCGGCGGCGCCGGCGCCGGAGACGGCCTGATAGGTGCTCACGACCATGCTCTTGATATCGCTCAGCTTGCGCAGGGCGTTGACCGCCGTCACGGTGATGACGGTGGAGCAGTTCGGGTTCGAGATGATGCCGTTGTGCTTCTTCACGTCCTCGGGGTTGACCTCCGGCACGACCAGCGGCACGTTGGGGTCGAGACGGAAGGCGGAGGAGTTATCGACGAACAC
>JAZQDI010000041.1:0-3378 GCA_045546715.1 Oscillospiraceae bacterium
ACCACCAAGCCCGGCGTCTTCGCCGGCGGCGACGCGGTCACGGGCGCTGCCACCGTCATCAAGGCCATGGGCGCCGGCAAGGAAGCCGCTGCGGCCATCGACCGTTACATCAAGAGCAAGTAATCCGATCACAGAAAAACAGGCTGACCGTTGGTCAGCCTGTTTTTTTATCTCTGCGCAGTCAGCGCATCGACAAAGGTCTTGAGATTTTCGTGCTGGAAGGTCACGGGATCAATGTTCCGCCAGTCGTCATCGGCGTCGGCGAGGTTTCGCTCGAGCTCATCCTGCTCCACATCGCCCTTGGCAATGCGCTGCGCCAGCTCCAGTACAGAGCGGGCAGACTTTTCAAATGTCGCGCGGCGGTCATCGTCCATGTCCGCGAAATAGTCCCTCACGTCCTGCGCAAAGTCAGCCTTTGTCGGGCCGCCGGCCTCGCAGAACGTGAGCACCCGCGCCGCGGCAAGATAGGTCGCCACGGGGTTGTCCATGGCGTCCGGGTCCACATCCCGGATGGAGTCGAGCACATCGCGGGTCGTGAGACTGCTCTCCATGGTTGGCGTCGCAGAGGGCATAGCCGTCTCCGGGGCGGCGGAGGCAGGCACCTCCGGCGTCATGTCCGGGATGAGGCTCTCCACGGTCTCTTCCGCCTTCTGCATGGGTCTGCTGCCGCAGGCGGCCGCACCCAGAGCAAGAACCAGCGCCAGCGCCATGCACAGGATCCGTTTCATCATAAAAAAGAATCTCCTTTCGCTTCCTCTCACTGAGGATCACTCAGAGAGATTGTTCCACGAAAGGAGAAAAATATACCTGTTTTATGATCAGAGCGAGGCGAGATAGGCCTTCGTCACATCCAGCGCCACATCGGCCGCGCGCTGCAGCGCATCGGAATAATCGCGGTTGGCAGCCTCGTCGCCGTTATCGGAGACCGCGCGGAGAATAGCGCAGGGAATCTCATTGACATAGCAAACCTGCGCGATGGCGCCGCCCTCCATCTCACAGACGATGCCGGAGAAGGTTTCGACGAGATGCTGCTTCACGGCAGGATCATTCACAAACACGTCGCCGGAGGCGATGACGCCGGTTTTGGTATGGACGCCGAGAGAGGCCGCAGCCTTTTCCAGACCATCAACAATCATGCTCTGGCAGGGCAGCTCCACCATGTTGATGCCGGAAATCATGCCCACAGGGTCGCCGAGACCGGTGGTGTCGAGATCGTGCTGCACAACGGCGCTGCCGATGCCGACGTCGGCAATGTTCAGCTCCGGCGTGAGCGAGCCGCCGACGCCGATATTCAGAATCATGTCCGGACCGTAATACATGATCATGGCCTGCGCGCACATGGCGGCAAAGACCTTGCCGATGCCGCACTGGGCGACGACGATGTCCACGTTTCCGAACGAGCCGGAGACGAAGTCAATGCCGCTGACAGAGGTCGTTTCGGGGTTTTCAACGCTGGCTTTCAGCGCGTCGATCTCGGAAGCCATGGCTCCGATGACGCCGATGCAGCGGCGATCAGAAGAAATATACATCGTTACAGTTTCCCTCTCTTGTATATGGTTTTGATAGGAACACTATAATCGGGTAAAAAACAAATGTCAAGGAAGATTTCAACGTTAGTTTACAATAATAATTTTATGTAAATATTACTTACTCTATGCGGAAGCAATCGGGGTGCCGAGGACATTGCGCCCTACTGTCATCCTGAGCGGAACGAAGCGGAGTCGAAGGATCTTGCCTCCGCAGTACTGCTTTGCCAAGATCCCTCGGCAAGCTCGGGATGACAGGGGATGCGGGACGTCGAGGGTCGTCGCCCCCTCAATTCTGCATGGGGCAGTGCCGGAGGGGATGGGCTTCCCCTCCGGCCTGTTTGAGCGAAGCGGATCTGCGCCGCGCCTCCGGCGCGGGCAATCAGAAAAGACAGCCAAAACAAACCCCGGAAGTCCTACGGCTTCCGGGGTTTGAGAGGAGGAGCAGCGGCGTGAGCGCGCTCCGGCTTTTCTGCAAAGCATAAAAGCCGGAGCAAGCGATACAGAGCTTGCTCCGACGTGGTGCCGCCAGCGGGACTTGAACCCGCAACCTTTCGGGGCAGATTTTAAGTCTGCTGTGTATGCCGATTCCACCATGGCGGCACATGTTTCTTATTCCTTGTTCGCGCGTTCTGCTTCCAGCTCGGACTGGAGCGCGTCGACGCTTTTCTGCAGCTCGGCAATCTCCGCGTGGAGCGGGGCAAGCTGCTTTTTCAGCTCCTTGGACACAATGTTTCGATGGAACTGATAGCGGGCGGTGGTGCTGCCCACAGCGGCCAGCACAGCCACGCCGCTCACGACGACAGCAGCGCGCCGCATCTGCGGCGTGTCAAGCTTTTCGGCCGCACGGCGAACCAGGTTTTTGTCCACCTTCACCGGAGCCGAGTTCTTCCGGCCAAGCTTCACAAGCGACAGGGTATTCTTTTTCTTCAAAGCCATGGGATCGTCTCCTTTCAAAGTGCTGTATTAGTATATCGGTTTTTCAAATCACTGTCAACTTTCCTGTTCAAGCGCAAGGCGGTAAAGCTGATTTTTGGAGAAACCGGTCTCGTCCGCTGCCTGCTTGCAGGCGTCCTTCAGGCGGACGCCCTCCGACTGCAGCGCGAGCACGCGCGAGAGCGCTTCCTCCTCCGTGACAGTCTGCGTCTCGGGCTCGGCGCCGTGCACCACCAGAACGAACTCGCCCTTGGGCGGCACGGCAGTAAAATGATCGATGGCGCCGGAGAGCGTGGTGCGCAGCGTCTCCTCATGGAGCTTCGTGAGCTCGCGGCAGAGGGAGATCTGACGCTCCGGGCCGAAGGTATCGCGCAAATCCTCCAGTGTGCGCAGAAGCTTGTGCGGCGCCTCATAGAAAATCATCGTGCGCTGCTCGGCTTTGAGGCTCTCGAGGTGTTCTGCGCGGTGGCGGCCCGAAACGGCGAGAAAGCCCTCGAAGCAAAAGCGCTGCGTGGGCAGACCGGACACCGCGAGCGCCGTGACCACAGCGCAGCAGCCGGGGATCGCCTGCACCTCGACGCCGTGCTCCGCGCACAGCCGCACCAGATCCTCGCCGGGGTCTGAGATCGCGGGCATACCCGCGTCCGTGACGAGGGCGCAGGTCTCCCCCGCGAGCAGGCGCGAGAGAATCTTCTGACCGCTTGCGGCCTTGTTGTGCTCATGGTAAGCGATCAGGCGCTTGCCCGTAATGCCGAGCTGGGAAAGCAAAATCCCTGTAACGCGGGTATCTTCACATGCAATAACATCAGCGCTCCTAAGCACTTCGCATGCTCTGGGCGACATGTCATCAATATTACCGATAGGTGTTCCGACTAGATAAAGTCGGAGGCCAAGCGGTCTTAGGAAGACAATGACT
>JAZQDI010000042.1:0-7230 GCA_045546715.1 Oscillospiraceae bacterium
CAAAACGCCAGGCGCCTTTTTGGTCGGATTGGAAATCAGCGGCTGCCCTTGTCGTAGGGGATGCCCTCGGCCTTGGGGGCCTTGGAGTTTTTGGAGGTAAAGGCCAGCACGAGCAGGGAGATGATATACGGCAGCATGTTATACACGCCGGAGGGAATGTTCAGGCTCGCGAGGAAGGGGAAGCCGGAATAGACATTCGACAGGGCGCGGAACATGCCGAACAGCAGCGCCGCCCAGGCAATATGCTTGGGCTTCCACTGGCCGAAGATCATGACCGCGAGGGCGAGGAAGCCGAAGCCCGCCACGCCGTTTTCAAACTTCCACTGGCTGACGCCGGCGGTGATATACACCAGACCGCCGAGACCGCCCAGCGCGCCGGAGAGCAGCACGCCCGCCCAGCGCATCTTATACACGCTGATGCCGACGGAGGCCGCCGCCTGCGGATGCTCGCCGCAGGCCATGAGGCGCAGACCGAACCGCGTCTTGTAGAGCATGACGGCGACAGCCACGAGCGCGATGGCGGCGATGAGCATGAACCAGTTGAATTCAAACCCGTTGAGATTCACAAGGAAGGCCTTTTTCTGCGCGATGTAGGAAATCTCGGACGAGGGGTTGTCCGGGTTCTCGGCGGAGTTGATGGCCTTGACGATGACGGTCGCGGCAGCGACGCCCAGCATGTTCAGCGCGGTGCCGACGATGGTCTGATCCGCCTTGAAGTTGATGCAGGACACGGCCAGAAGCGCGGAGTAGATCACGCCCGCGAGCACAGCCATGAGAATCGTGCAGACGATGATGACGAAGGGGCTTGCGCCGGTGGGGAGATACTTCATCATCAGCGCGCCGCCGAGGGCGCCGATGACCATGATGCCCTCCAGACCGAGGTTGATGACGCCGGAGTGCTCCGAGATGCAGCCGCCGAGGGCGACGAGACTCAGAACGGACGCGAAGATGAGCGTATATTGCAGCAGAAGGATCATTTCGCGTCACCTCCCTTCTGGGAGTCCGAATCCGAGGGCTGTTTGTCCTCCGGCTTCGGTTCGGGGGCAAAGCGCGTGTCCTCGCGTTTTGCGCCGCGGCTGTTCATGAACGTCTTGAAGAAGAACACGAAACCGCAGAGATAAATGATGATTGCGGAGATCAGATCGGAGATCTGCGCGGAATAGAGCGTCTTGTCCAGATAGCCGCCGCCGTTGGTGATGTGCTGGATGAAGAAGGAGCTGAGCAGCGAGCCGATGGGGTTCAGGCAGCCGAGGAAGGCCGCGGCGATGCCGTTGAAGCCCATGCCGGGAACGCTCGACTGCGAGCAGGACCACTCCTCAATGCCGGTGAGGTACAGCAGCGCCGCGCCGAGACCGGCGAGCGCGCCGCCGATGATGAGCGTGACGATGATGTTGCGCTTTTCCTTCATGCCGGCGTACTTGGCGGCATTCTTGTTGTTGCCGGTGGCGCGCAGCTCATAGCCGAACTGCGTGCGCTCGAGGATGATATAAATGACAACGGCAAGGATGATCGCGAGCGGCACGCCGAGCGTGACATACTGGTTGCCGCCGAAGATCTTTCCGAGGCCCAGACTCGGCATGACGGAGCCGGGGCTGGTGGAGAGTACCTTGAGCGTATAGGGGCTGGTGGCCTCCTTCACGTTCGTGAGGATGATGTTCACGAGATAGAGACTGATCCAGTTGAGCATGATGCCGGAGATGACCTCGTTGACGTTGGCATACGCCTTGAGGAAGCCGGAGATGCAGCCGAGCAGCGCGCCCGCCGCCATGGCGAAGATCATGCACAGCCACCACGGCCAGTGGAAGGCCAGCGCAGCATAGAGGCACGCGCCGACGCCCGCGACATACTGACCGGCCACGCCGATATTGAACAGACCGACCTTATACGCGAAGAGGATCGACAGCGAGCACATGACGAGCGGCGCGGTCTTGACGAGCGTGGAGCCAAAATACTTCATGCGCGCGGGGCCCGCGGGATAGAAGAAGAAATTCTTCAGCACCGCCATGATCGCCTTGCCGGCGCCGGCGGGGTTGATGACGAGCAGGACGATATAGCCGACCAGAACGCCCAGCACCACACAGATCAGAGAGGCGATGAGCGACT
Source organism: Oscillospiraceae bacterium (assembly GCA_045546715.1). Classification (GTDB taxonomy): domain Bacteria; phylum Bacillota; class Clostridia; order Oscillospirales; family Oscillospiraceae; genus CAG-103. Next base: position 2,104 of record JAZQDI010000042.1, read on the forward strand.
GCACGCCGTCCCGCTTGAGAAGGGGTGTTTTGTTTTTCATTTCGCCACCTCGCTTCGTTTCGCGCCGGCCATGTAGAGACCGAGTTCTTCCTGTGTGGTCTTCTTGGGATCGAGCTCGCCCACGATCTCGCCCTCATACATGACGAGGATGCGGTCAGGCACATCCATCACTTCGTCCAGCTCGAGGCTCACGAGCAGACACGCCTTGCCCGCGTCGCGCTGGGCAATCAGCTGCTTGTGAACGGACTCAATGGCGCCGACGTCGAGTCCGCGCGTCGGCTGCACGGCGACGAGCAGCTCGGGGTTCTTGTCCACCTCGCGTGCGATGATCGCCTTCTGCTGGTTGCCGCCGGACATGCTGCGCGCCGCCGTGACCGGGCCCTGACCGGAGCGGATGTCATAGCCCTCGATCAGCCGCTCGGCATACTCGCGGATGGGGCCGCGCTTGAGAAAGCCCGCCTTCGTCGTAAACTCCGGACCGAAATAGGTCTGGAGAATGAGGTTATACTCCAGAGAGTAGTCCAGCACGAGACCGTGCTTGTGCCGGTCCTCTGGAATGTGGCTCATGCCGGAGACGGAGCGCTCGCGGATGGAGGACTTGGTGATGTCCCGTCCCTGGAGCTTCACGCTGCCGGACTTGACCGGCTCGAGACCGGTGATGCCGTAGACCAGCTCGGTCTGACCGTTGCCGTCGATGCCGGCGATGCAGACAATCTCGCCTGCGCGGACGGTGAAGGAGACGTCCTTCACGGCGTCCTTCTTGTGCGCGCCCTTGGAGGCGACGGTGAGGTTTTTCACCTCGAGCACGACCTCGCCGGGCGTAGCGGGCTTCTTGTCCACGTGGAAGTTGACGTTGCGTCCCACCATCATGGCGGAGAGCGCCTCGGGCGTGGTGTCCTTCGTCTCGACTGTGCCGATATACTTGCCCTTGCGCAGAACGGTGCACCGGTCGGCCACGGCCATGATCTCGTTGAGCTTGTGAGAGATGAAGAGGATGCTCTTCCCCTCCGCGGCGAGATTCTTCATGATCTGCATGAGCTCGTCGATCTCCTGCGGCGTGAGCACGGCGGTGGGCTCGTCGAAAATGAGGATCTCATTGTCGCGGTAGAGCATCTTGAGGATCTCGGTGCGCTGCTGCATGCCGACAGTAATGTCCTCGATGATCGCGTCCGGATCGACCTGCAGGCCGTATTTCTCCGACAGGGCCATTACCTTTTTGCGGGCCTCTTCCTTGTGCAGGAAGCCGCCCCTGCCCACCGGCTCAACGCCGAGGATGATATTGTCGAGCACGGAGAAGCACTCGACCAGCTTGAAGTGCTGGTGCACCATGCCGATGCCGAGATCATTTGCGTCGTTGGGGTCGCTGATCTTGACCTCTTTGCCGTCCTTCTTGATGACGCCCTCCTCCGGCTGATACATGCCGAAGAGCACGCTCATGAGCGTGGACTTTCCGGCGCCGTTCTCACCGAGGAGCGCATGGATCTCACCCTTTTTCAGCTGCAGGGTGATATTGTCGTTGGCGATGATGCCCGGGAACACCTTCGTGATGTTCAGCATCTCAATCGCATAGGGTTCCGCCAAGGTAGTCTCCCTCCCCTGTACATAGATGACTATATCATACTATAGAACCCGACACATTTCAAACAAAATATGCAGCATTTGACGAAAAAGCCTCGCCGGGTCCGCAGCCCGGCGGACCTCCGGAAGTGCGTTTTGAACCAAAAGCAAAACGCACGCCCGCAGGCGTGCGTTTTGTTTTTGGGGTTTGATTACTTGATCTGGCCCTGATCGTTCAGGGTCACGTGGCTGCCGACGGCGGGCAGAGCGGAGATGTCGTTGGAGACGGTGACGTCACCATTGACCATGGAAGCCACGAGGGCCACATAATCTTCCTGCGTGAAGCCGTCGCCCCACTGGGTGCTCTCCAGCGGAATCTGGACATAGTTCAGAGTCGGATCTTCGCCGGACACGAGACCCAGATTCTCGACCTTGCCGCCGTACTTTTCCCAGTTGCCGGCGACGATCTCGCTGAGCATGGTGTCGACCGTCGCGGCCAGACCCTTCATGGCGGAGGTCACGGTCATGCCCTCGCCGTAGTCGCCGTCGATGATGGCGGCCTGGTCAACGTCAACGCCGATGACCTTGCCGTCGACCTTTGCAGCGGCCTCGCAGGCGGACTGATAGATGCCGCCGCCGCAGGCGAAGACGACCTCAGTGCCGGCCTTGTACCAGGTATCCATGGCAGCGGTGATGTCGCCGTCGCCATAGAACTGGCCGCCGTAAACGTAGTTGATCTCAATATCCTTGCCCAGCTCTTCGGCAGCAGCGTTCGCGCCCTGCACAAAGCCGGAGCCGTAACGGATAACAGCGGGAACCGCCATGCCGCCCAGGAAGCCCAGCTTGGTGTAGCCCAGCTTCACAGCCGCAACACCGGCCATGTAGCCGCAGAGCTCTTCCTGATAGACCGCGCTGTAAACATTGTCAGCCACATGAGGCTCGTTGCTCTCGTCGAGCAGCTCCTCGGTGACGTTGCCTGCCTCATCCACCTTGTAGAACGCGCTCGTGATGTCATACTCAGACACGTCCAGCGCGACGAACTTCACATCGGGATAGAGGTCCTGGGTCTCGACGATGGCGCCGGCGAAAGCATAGCCGGGCATGACGACGACGTTGTAGCCCTCGGCGATGGCCTGGTCGATCATCTCAACGCGGGCGGCGGTGGAGTCGTCCGTGGGCTTGTAATACTTGAAGTCCACAGCGTTCTTCTCGCAGAAGGCCTTGCAGGCCTCATAGGTGGTCTGGTTGAAAGACTGGTCGGTGATGTCGCCGTAGTCGGTGATCATGGCGACCTTGACATCAGAAGCCTCGGCAGGAGCCGCAGCATCCTCGGAGCCCGCGGGAGCAGCCTCTTGCTTGCTGCCGCAGGCAGCCAGAGCAAAGACCATCACGAGCGCCAAAAGCAGAGCGATGTACTTTTTCATGCGTATAATTCCTCCATTATGTTTTTTGCGTCAGAAAACCTCTGCGCACGGTCAGTATACCACACGCAGAGGCAATCTCGCAACAGAATTTTTTACAAAAGTATTAAATCTCTATGAATTATCTTAAAATCTTTCCGGTTATCCCGCGTCATTCAGGCATACCATCTGCGTCCCGTCAGAGACATAGACGGTCACATCCTTGTCCGACTTCGGCGCGAGGCTGTCCGCCCGGTCGAGCACGCCGCCGATGATGCAGGACGTGTCGCCGTAGGTCAGCTCCAGCATGGGGACACTTTGATTCGTCATGACGACCTCTACCTCCGCGCTGCCGAGGGCGAAGGTCTCGCCTTCTTTGGGAAGCGTAAACTCCTTTCCGGCTGCAGTGAGCGCGGCTTCAAAGGCCTCCTCCCCCGCCGTCATCTGGGAACTCACGACGCCGAAGTTCCAGACGGTTTTGACCGGGAAGTTCTGCACAATGGCGGCCAATCCGCCGGAATACGCATCGTCCGTGCGGGAGGAGATGAGCAGATCGAGGCGCTTGACCTTCTGCGCGCGGAGATAGTCGCACGCCGTCTGGCTGAATTCGGCGCTGCCGCCGTCGAGCAAAAGCGCGTCGCCGTCGCAGGTGGCGAGGACGCACTGCCCCTCCCCCGCGGGCAGCAGATAGACCGTGAGCCCCTCGCCCGCCTGCGGCAGCGCGGGCTGCTCCGGCTGCGCGGTGCGCGGATGGTGCAGACTCCAGAAGGTGCCGATGAGCCCGATGATGAGGGCCAGGATGATGGACCAGAAGTGGCCGCGGCGATTGGATTCCGGCTGATTCATATGATCGCTCCTTATGCAATGCAGGATTTCACAGAAGGGGCGCCGAGGTCGTCGCCCCCTACGGAATGATTGTCGCACAAAATCAAAAGAAATGCAACCTGCGTATCCCTCCGGTTTAATTCTCTCCCAATCCGTCTATCCTCCCGGTGAGGTGATTGAAATGCGCGTGAAAGACGTCATGTCTCAAAACATTGTCTCCGTCGAGACGACGGAGCCGGTCGCGGCGGCGGCGCGGCTGATGAAGGAGCGGAACATCGGTTCCATCCCCGTCCGGGATGAGCAGGGGCGACTCGCCGGGATGCTCACAGACCGGGACATTGTGCTGCGGTGCGTCGCGGCCGGCAGAGACCCGGCAAAGCTGGAGATTTTTGATATTATGTCAACCGGTGCGGTCACTGCCGCGCCCGGCGAGGACGTGACGGCGGCGCTCAGCCGCATGAGAGCCGAGCAGATCCGCCGCCTGCCCGTCGTAGAGGGAGACCGACTCGTGGGCATGCTCTCGCTCGCAGACGTGGCGCGCACACAGCGCTTCGACATGGAGGCGGCGCAGGCGCTGAGCGGAATCACGGCGAATGTCTGCCGGAAATAGTGAAAAACATGGAGAATATTCACAATTAATTTGCTTGCTTTTGGTGTACAGTTGGTGTAGATTATATCAGAGGGACAAGATCCCGACACTAATCATGCACTCAAAGGAGGACATGCTGCATGGCAAAGATTGATTTGACCAAGTATGGAATCACCGATACCACCGAGATTCTCTATAACCCCGATTATGATCTGCTCTTCTCCGAGGAGATGAAGCCGGAGCTCGAGGGCTTCGACAAGGGCCAGGTCAGCGAGCTGGGCGCCGTGAACGTCATGACCGGCATCTACACCGGCCGCTCCCCCAAGGACAAGTTTATCGTCATGGACGAAAACTCCAAGGACACCGTGTGGTGGACGAGCGAGGAATATAAGAACGACAACCACCCCGCAAGCGAAGAGACCTGGGCCGCCGTGAAGGCCATCGCCCAGAAGGAGCTCTCCGGCAAGAAGCTCTATGTGGTCGACGCATTCTGCGGCGCGAACAAGGACACCCGCATGGCCGTGCGCTTCATCATGGAAGTCGCCTGGCAGGCGCACTTTGTCCGCAACATGTTCATCAAGCCCACGCCCGAAGAGGAAGCGAGCTTCGAGCCGAACTTCGTGGTTTACACCGCCTCCAAGGCCAAGGTGGAAAACTATAAGGAGCTGGGTCTCAACAGCGAGACCGCCGTCGTCTTCAACATCACGAGCCGTGAGCAGGTCATTCTCAACACCTGGTACGGCGGCGAGATGAAGA
>JAZQDI010000043.1:0-29360 GCA_045546715.1 Oscillospiraceae bacterium
TGTTCACGAGATCCATCTCGGCCTTGCAGTCGCCGTAGGTGAAGTCCATCTCCTTGCCGCCGACGATGGCGGGCAGATCCTTCAGGTCCGCGGGGACGGTCCAGTCCAGCGTGATGTTCGTAAACGGCGCCTGAGAGCCCCAGCGGGACGGCGTGTTGACGCCGAAGATGAAGCTCTGGATGCACTGCTTGACTTCCTTGTAGCTCAGGTTGTCCACCTTGACGAAGGGGGCGAGGTAGGTGTCGAAGGAACTAAACGCCTGCGCGCCGGCCCACTCGTTCTGCATGATGCCGAGGAAGTTCACCATCTGGTTGCAGAGGGTGGACAGGTGGCTCGCCGGGGCAGAGTTGATCTTGCCCGGGATGCCGAGACCCTGCTGAATGAGCTGCTTGAGGCTCCAGCCGGCGCAGTAGCCGGTGAGCATGCTCAGATCGTGCAGGTGAATGTCGCAGTTGCGGTGCGCGTTGCCGATCTCCTCGTCATACACCTCGCTCAGCCAGTAGTTGGCGGTGATGGCGCCGGAGTTGGAGAGGATGAGACCGCCCACGGAGTAGGTGACGGTGGAGTTTTCCTTCACGCGCCAGTCGGCGACCTTGAGGTACTTGTCCACGGTCTCCTTGTAATCCAGATAGGTGGAGTTCATGTTGCGCAGCTTCTCACGCTGCTTGCGGTAGAGAATGTAGGCCTTGGCCACGGTCTCATAGCCGCCGCGGGAGAGAACGGCCTCCACGCTGTCCTGCACGTCTTCGACGGCAACCTTGTCATTTTTGATCTTCGGCAGGAAGTCAGCCGAGGTCTTCAGCGCCAGAAAGTCGATGACGCTGTCGTTATAGTCGGTGCCGGTCGCCTCGAACGCCTTCTTGATGGCGTTGGCGATCTTGGTGATGTCAAATTCGACGACCTGGCCGTCGCGTTTTACAACCTGATACATGGTAATTTCTCCTCTTGATATATCCTCATTTATTCCAAACAAACTGATTGGCTCATTCAACGCCCCGCAGCGCGGCGACGGGGATGATCGGAAGCACGGCCTGCAGAAGCGCGCGCATTTCGTCATCGGAAAAGGCGCCCAGACCGTCCGGCGCGATCAACTCGCCGGAATCTTTGAATTGCTGCAGATGGTATTCTCTCGCGCCCTCGATCCAGCGGGCGGCATTCTCCAGCCGCTCGGCGGTGTGCAGGCCCTTGACGACCGTAGTGCGGAACTCATACTCCACCGCGCCGGAGAGCAGAAACTCCTTGCTCTCGGTGATGGGGGCGAGATCCAGATCCGCCACGCCCGCGGTCTCGGCATAAAACGCCGGATCGTTTTTGATGTCCATGGCCACGCGGTCGACGAGACCCTCCTCCACGAGCGCGCGCAGGCGCGCAGGGAAGGAACCGTTCGTATCGAGCTTCACGCGGAAGCCCAGATCCTTGACCCGGCGGAGGAACTCCGCCATGTCGGCATGGAGCAGCGGCTCGCCGCCCGTGACGGCCACGCCGTCGAGCAGACCCTGCCGTTTTTTCAGAAAGGACAGAACCGCTTCCACCCCGCCGTCAGCCGCGCGCAGCGCCTCGGGAATGACGAGCGATGCGTTGTGACAAAAGGGGCAGCGGAAGTTGCACCCGCCGGTAAATACCGTGCAGGCCACGCAGCCGGGATAGTCCAGCAACGTCATTTTTTGCAATCCGGAAATAAGCATAGTTTCCTCCAACAGATCTTGCGTGCAGGGTCTATCCTACCACTAGATATGGGTTATGTCAAGTGATGTTGCCCCTAAATATTGATAAAAAACATAAGAAATCTTAATGAATAACGACGAAAGCCGACGCCGGTTTTTCGGCGTCGGCAGGGGAAAAACACTGTGTTTTCAATCGGTCAGGAGCTTTACGAGCAAAAGTGCCAGAACAATCAAAATAATGGGTCTTGTGATCTTCGCGCCCTTGGAGAGCACAAGACCGGAACCGAGATAGTTGCCCGCCATGTTGCACGCCGCGGCGGCCAGCCCCAGCGCGATGACAACCTGCCCGTTCAGGAGAAAGACGGCGAGGCTCGTCACGTTCGTGGTGAGGTTGATGACCTTGGTGTGGGCGTTGGCGCGGCCGACGCTCATCTTCGCAAAGACGGTGAAGGCGATGATGAGGAAGGTGCCCGTGCCGGGACCGTAAAATCCGTCATACATGCCAATGAGAAAGGCGGCGATGACGCAGACCGTGATTGTACGGCGGTCGGCCTTTACGGGCGCATCCTCCCGGTCCGGGAAGAGATGCCGGTTGAGCACAAAAAACGCCGCGACGGCGAGCACCGGGAAGAGCATCCACCGGATGAGCTGCTCGCTGGCAAGCAGGCTCAGCCGCGCGCCGAGCACGGCGCCCGCCATGGCGGCGGCCACGCCGGGCAGCGCCACGCGGAAGTTCACCAGCCCGTTTCGGATAAAGCGAACGGTGGCAAGACTCGTGCCGCAGGCGGAGGAGAGCTTGTTCGTGGCGACAGCGGCGTGCATCGGCAGGCCCGCGAAGAGATAGGCCGGGAGGCTGATGAGTCCGCCCCCGCCGCCGATGGCGTCCACAAAGCCGGCGAGAAACAGCAGCGGGCAGACGATGAGAAAGGCGCGGGGTGTAAGCGTCATGGTCACTCGGTCCAGACGTCGGAGCCGACTTCCGTGAGGATCTGATATTCCTCCGCGCTGATGAGATCGCGGTCGGAGAGCTCCTCCTCCTTCTCGCCGGCGTTGGCGTTATAGCGCAGAAGCCCGCCGGAGCAGAGCTTGTTGTGGCTGAGCTTGCGGGCGATTTTGCCGGCAGGGCCGTCGCCGATGGCATAGGCCGCGAGGTGCTTGCCGATGATGTCAGCCAGATCCGTCTTGTCATCCAGATCGGAGACCGTGCCCTCCATGACGAGCAGACTCCGGCCGTACATGGTGAGATTCATCGGAATGTCGACGCCGTATTTCTGCCCGAGGGTGAACAGCTCCACAAAGATATCGCCGGTCTCGTTCATCTCGCGGATGGACTGGACGCGGTATTTATCCAGAAACGCACCGAAGTCGCGCTCCATATCGGCAAGCTGCGGATGGTTCTGCTCATAGCCGAAGAGCGTGAGACCCCAGCGGGTAAATTCGGGCACATCGTTTTTCCAGATGCCGTGCATGCAGTGGTGCAGCGCCTCGGCCTCCTGATCGGTGAGGTAGCCCATCATGCCGAGATCGAGCCAGACGATCTGTCCGTCCCGGATGCGGATGTTGCCGGAGTGGGGATCTGCCTGGAAGAAGAGATCCTCCGCCCACTGCTTGATGTAGCTGCGGATGATCTTCTGGCAGATTTCGCTGAGATCATAGCCCGCGGCAATCAGGCTCTTCTGGTCGCTGAGATCATAGCCGTCGATAAACTCCATGACAAGCACATTCTTGCGCGTATAGTCATGATACACGCCCGGCACGCAGGCATAGACCATGGGCTCGAGAATCTTTCCCAGCCGCTCAATGTTCTCCGCCTCTTTATAGAAATCCATCTCCTGCTGCGCCACGCGCCAGGTCTCGTCAATGGCGTTATTGAGAAACAGCATGAGCGAATTGTCGAGCTGCCGGAGCTTGAGCACGCTGATCGCCTTTTTCAGCAGGCGGATGTCCTGCTCCATCATCTGATAGCTGTCCGGCCGCTGGATCTTCACGGCCACGCGCGTGCCGTCGAGGAGATACGCCTCGTGCACCTGCGCGATGGAGGCGCAGCCGACCGGGAAGGGCATGATGCGGGCGAAAATCTTGTCCCAGCTCTTGCCGTATTCCTCGCTGATGATGTCGCGGATCTGCATGGTAGTGAGCGCGGGCGCCGCGTTTCTGAGCGTCTCGAGCGCCTTGCAGTATTCCTTCGGCAGCACCTCGGGGTGCAGGCTCAGCAGCTGGCCGGTTTTGATGAAGGCGGTGCCGAGGTCCTTGAAGATATTGCAGACCTTCTCCGGCGTGATGCCCTGCGTGATCTTGTGCTTTCTGGCAACGGCGAGAATCTCGCCGAGACGCTTCGCGTCGCCCAGAAGGCCGTATCTGGCGCTGTAATTATCCATGTCGTTTCCCCATTTTATCTTTGATTCATTCGGGCGCTGATGGTGTTGAGCACCCGTTTTTTGTTTCGTGTCCAGTCCGGCGCGAGCAGAAGCGGTCCCGGCGCGTCGCCGGTGACGCGGTGGAAAATCGTCTCCGCCGGGAGGATGCGCGCGCTTTGCGCCGCGAGATCGGCATAATCGTCGAGACTCAGAAGCGGAAAGGGCTCTGCCTCATACTGCTCGCCCAGCGCCGTGCCGCGCAGCACATGGAGCATCTGCAGCTTCACGCCGAAGAGCGGCGGCTCAAGCCGCGCAAGATAGCGCACGGTGTCGAGCATGTCCGCCTCCGTCTCCCCCGGAAGGGAGAAGATCACATGGACGATCACGGCGATGCCGCGCGATGTGAGATTGCGATAGGCCTCCTCAAACACCGGAAGGTCATAGCCGCGGCCAATCACCTCGGCCGTGCGCGCATGGATCGTCTGCAGCCCCAGCTCCACCCAGACGGGCTTGATTGCGTTTAAGCGCGAGAGCATGGCGAGCATCTCTTCGCCGAGGCAGTCCGGCCGCGTGCCGAGCGAGAGGATGACCACCTCTTCCCTGCGGATGGTCTCCAGATAAAGCCGCTCGAGCCGCTCCGCTTCGCCATAGGTATTCGTATAGGACTGGAAATAGGCGATGAACTTTTTCGCATCGGTCTTGCGGGCAATGCGCGCCTTCGCCTTCTCGATCTGCCGGTCGATCGGCCCGGCCGCGGCGGCAAAATCGCCCGAGCCGCCCGCAGAGCAGAACGTGCACCCGCCGAAGCCGAGCGTCCCGTCCCGGTTGGGACAGGTGCAGCCGGAGGAGAGGGCGAGCTTATAGACCTTTTCCCCATACTGCTCCCGCAGCCAATCGTTTAACCGGCGCACGGATTACGCCTCGCTGACGAGATTGGAATACGCCGTTTTGGCCGAGACGCCGGGCAGCGCGCCGATTTTGCCGGAGAGGGCGCTGATCACGTCCTGCGGCGCGTCCACGGCGACGCTGATGAGACTCACGCCGCGCGCCCGATAGGGCACGCCCATGCGCCCGAGAACATACTCCGCCGCCTCGTGCAGCAGGCGGTTGACGGCCTCCACGGAGTCGGCGTTTTCCACGACGATGGCGATGATGGCTACTCTGCTTCCCATAGGGCGCCTCCTGCGATAAAAAATCTGCGATTTATTGTAAATGACCGGTACGGAAAAGTCAAATGGTCGTTAAAATAATAATGGTTGCTTTGTAAGCGCCTCGTGTTATAATGAATCTACCAAGCTGTATTGACAGGAGGCTGGACACAATGGACATTCGATCCAACATGAATATGACCATGCTCTGCGACTTCTATGAGCTCACGATGGGCAACGGCTACTTTGACCACGGGCTCAAGGACCGCATCACGTATTTCGATGTGTTTTTCCGTCAGGTGCCGGACGGCGGCGGCGTTGCCATCGCGGCCGGTCTGGAGCAGGTGGTGGACTACATCAAGGAGCTGCACTTCTCCGAGGATGACATTGCCTATCTGCGAAGCCGCAACCTTTTTAAAGAAGAGTTTCTGGAATATCTGCGCACCTTCCGCTTCACGGGCGATATCTGGGCTGTGCCGGAGGGCACGCCGGTCTTCCCGCGCGAGCCGCTCATGACGGTGCGCGCCCCCGCCATCGAGGCGCAGCTCATCGAGACCTATGTGCTGCTGCAGATCAACCACCAGAGTCTCATCGCCACGAAGGCCAACCGCGTCTGCCGCGCTGCCGGCGGGCGGACCGTGCTGGAGTTCGGCTCCCGCCGCGCGCAGGGCTCGGACGGCGCGATTCTCGGCGCGAGAGCGGCCTTCATCGGCGGCTGCGCCGGCACGGCCTGCACGATCTCCGATCAGGTTTACGGTGTGCCTGCGGGCGGCACGATGGCGCACTCCTGGGTGCAGATGTTCGACACGGAGTATGACGCCTTCAAGGCCTACTGCGAGACCTATCCCACGAACGCGACGCTGCTGGTAGACACCTATAACTCCCTGCAGAGCGGCGTGCCGAACGCGATCCGCGCCTTCAACGACGTTTTGAAGCCGCTCGGCATCACAAAATGCGGCATCCGCTTCGACTCGGGCGACATTGCCTATCTCACGAAAAAGGCCCGCGTGATGCTCGACGAGGCCGGCTGGCCGGAGTGCAAGATCACGGTCTCGAACTCGCTCGACGAAAAGCTCATCAAGGGGCTTCTGAGTCAGGGCGCGCAGATTGACGCCTTCGGCGTGGGCGAACGGCTCATCACCGCCAAGAGCGAGCCCGTCTTCGGCGGGGTCTACAAGCTCTGCGCCATCGAGAAGGAAGACGGCACCGTTGTGCCGAAGATCAAGATCAGCGAGAACGTCGGCAAGATCACAAACCCGCACTACAAGCGGCTCTACCGCTTCTTCGACCGGGAGACCGGCATGGCCGAGGCCGACTATATCACCGTTTATGACGAGGTGGTGGACGACACAAAGCCGCTCGAGATCTGCGACCCCGACGCGACCTGGAAGAAAAAGACCATGGAGCACTTCGAGGCCAAGGAGCTGCAGGTGCCCATCTTCCAAAACGGCGAGCTCGTCTACCGGTGCCCCTCCCTGCCGGAGATCAAGCAGTACTGCAAGGAGCAGATCGCAACGCTCTGGCCGGAGGTGCTGCGCTTCGACAACCCGCACAACTACTATGTGGACCTGTCCGACAAGCTGCTGAAGATCAAGATGGATCTTCTCAACGCGAGAGGGTAAAGCCATGGACGCCGCGCAGCGCCGAGAGGCGATCTTAAACCGGCTGCGCGAGGCAGACGGCCCTGTGAGCGCGTCAGCGCTGGCAGGAGACTTTTCCGTGAGCCGCCAGATCATCGTGGGCGATGTGGCGCTGCTGCGCGCAGGCGGCGCGGACATCTCCGCCACGCCGCGGGGCTATGTGCTCGCGCGCGAGGCGCAGGGGCTCACGCGCACCGTCGCCGTGAAGCATGATCTCGCCGGCACGCGGCAGGAGCTGTATCTGCTGGTGGATCAGGGCTGCAGCGTGCTGGACGTGGTGGTCGAGCACGCGGTCTACGGCCAGCTCACGGGCCAGCTGCAGCTGCACAGCCGCTATGACGTGGATCAGTTCATGGACCGGCTCGGGCACGAGGGCAACAAGCCTCTGAGCACGCTCACCGAGGGCATTCATCTGCACACGCTCCGCTGCCCGGACGAGGCGGCCTACGAACGGGCGAGAGACGCGCTGAGAACAGCCGGATTTCTACTGGAATAAAATGTCTCACAGAGTTCGCTGCTCGGAAACGGCGAATACATTCAATCGATTGTCCGGCGACATGTGCGGCGGAAAATCTCCCTAAGGCGCGGTATTTGCCGCGCCCTCGCGCCGACCAAGGCGGGCAACGCCTGCCGCGATGGAGCGCGAGTGACCCTTCGACTGTCAAAGAACAATGTTCTTTGACAGTCTCAAAAAAGCATCGGGTAAAAACCCGATGCTTTTTTGGCTTATTCGACATCCTGCAGCGCGGCGTAGTCCTCCTCGCCGGTGCGCACCTTGACAACTCTCTGCACGGAATAGACGAAAATCTTTCCGTCGCCGATGTGCCCGGTATAGAGCACGCGCTTTGCCGCCTCAATGACGGCGTCCACCGGGATGCGGGAGACCACAACCTCCACCTTGATCTTCGGAAGAAGCGTCGCATCCATCTCCACGCCGCGGTAATATTCCCCGGCGCCCTTCTGGATGCCGCAGCCCATGACCTGCGTCATCGTCATGCCCGCCACGCCCAGATCGTTCATGGCCTTTTTCAGCCGCTCGAACCGGGAGAGCTTCACGATCATGACGACCTTGTGCATGCCGGTGTCCGGCGCGTCCGCCGGGCGCGAGACCACCACCGGTACAGCCGCCTGCTTCGCCCGGTCGGAGGCGAGGTCATAGTCCGTGACGCCGAGACTGCTGTTTTCGTTGATCTCCATCGCGGCGCTGATATCCTGAATGGCAAAGCCGGAATAGGCGCTGGGCAGGCCGTGCTCCGTAATGTCCAGACCGGTGATCTCTTCATCCTCCGTGACGCGCAGACCCAGCGTGCGCCGAATGAGGAGGAAAAACGCCGTGATCGTCACGCCCGTCCAGACGAGGATGCTCACGACGCCGAGCGCCTGCACGCCCAGCAGGCGCAGCCCGCCGCCGTAAAACAGACCGGTCATCGTCTCGTTTCCGGGCGCAGAGGTCGTGGCAAACAGGCCCACCGCCAGCGTGCCCCAGAGACCATTGAGAAAGTGCACCGCCACCGCGCCGACCGGATCATCCACCCGGAGCTTAAAATCCAGAAACCAGACGCCGAAGTTTACGAGCAGTCCTGCGGCCGCGCCGATGATGACAGCGCCGAGGGCATCGGTCACATCGCAGCCGGCCGTGATTGCCACGAGCCCCGCGAGCGCGGCGTTGAGACACATGGAGACGTCGGGCTTGCCGTAGCGCAGCCAGGTGAAGATCATGCAGACGACCGTGGCCACGGCGGGCGCGATCGTGGTGGTGAGGAAAATGGAGCCGAGCTGCTCCACGCTCGTGGCCGCAGCGCCGTTGAAGCCATACCACCCCAGCCACAGGATGAACACACCCAGCGCGCCGAGCGGGATGTTATGCCCCGGAATGGCATTGACTTTGACAGTGCCGCCGTCGGCGCCGCGCTCAAATTTTCCGATCCGCGCGCCGACAATCGCCGCGCCGATCAGGGCGCACACACCGCCCACCATGTGAATGGCGGCAGAGCCGGCAAAATCGTGGAAGCCGAGCTGGCTCAGCCAGCCGCCGCCCCACACCCAGTGCGCCTCCACGGGATAGATGATCGCGGAAATGACCGCGCTGTATACGCAGTAGGACAGAAACTTCGTCCGCTCCGCCATCGCCCCGGAGACAATGGTCGCCGTGGTCGCGCAGAAGACGAGGTTAAACACAAAGTTCGACCAGTCAAACCCTGCGTAGGCCGTGAAAATGTCAAACCCCGGTCTGCCGATGAGGCCGAGCAGATCCTCGCCGAAGAGCAGACCAAAGCCGATGAGAATAAAGGTGCAGGTGCCGATGCAGAAATCCATCAGGTTTTTCATGAGGATGTTGCCCGCGTTCTTCGCTCTGGCAAAGCCAGCCTCCACCATGGCAAACCCTGCCTGCATCCAGAACACCAGCGCAGCGCCGATCAGAAACCACACGCCAAACACCATTTCGCCGGTCAGGTTCATAATTTCTCCTGTCATATCCATTCCTCCCTGAAATAAAAAAGGGCAAAGACGCCGCAGATCATTGCTGCGACGTCTTTGCCGTTTCAAGATGGGAGTATGATACCCGAATTGGAAGAAAACGTCAATGTTTGAATTTACAAAAAATAATCCATATCATGAATCGTTTTGAATGCAAAACGGAGAATTTTTGCCCTCAGATGATATATTCATTGCCCTCGTCGGGGCTGCGCATGAGATCCGCGAGGGTGACGCCGTCGAAGAAATCATTCACAAGCCGGTCGAGCTTCTGCCACATGGGCAGCGTCCGGCAGTCGGCCGCGCGGGAGCAGGGCGCGCTCTCCGGCCCCAGACACGCCACGGGTGCGAGCGTGCCCTCCATCTTGCGCAGCAGATCGCCCACGGTATATTCCTCCGCCGGGCGCGTGAGCCGGTAGCCGCCGCCCTTGCCGCGCAGTCCCTCCAGATCGCCGCAGCGTACGAGCGTTTTGATGATGCTCTCGAGATACTTCTCGGAGATCTCCTGCCGGTCGGCCACCTCCTTGAGCGGGATATAATTCCCGTTCTGGTGCTCCGCCAGATCCACCATGACCCGCAGCGCATAGCGGCCGCGCGTGGAAATCAGCATGTGAAGTCCTCCCTTATATTATAAAGTATCTGTGATAAACATAGTATACCACAGGGTTGGTTGGCAGGCAAGAAGGAAGTTTTTTCAAATTGCCTATTGACAGACCGCAAGATTCGGTATATAATCCAACTAACCTATTTAAGAAGTGGGTTTAAACACTTCAACTTTCAGGAGGCATCATCATGAGCAAGATTTACACGTCCGCTGACCAGCTGATCGGAAAGACTCCGCTGCTGGAGCTGTCGAATCTGGAAAAAGAGCTCGGGCTCAAGGCCCGTCTCGTGGCAAAGCTCGA
This sequence comes from Oscillospiraceae bacterium, assembly GCA_045546715.1. Classification (GTDB taxonomy): domain Bacteria; phylum Bacillota; class Clostridia; order Oscillospirales; family Oscillospiraceae; genus CAG-103. Next base: position 10,190 of record JAZQDI010000043.1, read on the forward strand.
ATACTTCAACCCCGCCGGCTCCGTGAAGGACCGCGTGGCGCTCGCCATGGTTGACGACGCGGAGGCGCGCGGCGTGCTGACGCCGGACTCCGTGATCATCGAGCCGACGAGCGGCAACACCGGCATCGGTCTGGCGTCCGTGGCAGCGGCGCGCGGCTATCGCATTATCATCGTCATGCCCGAGACGATGAGCATCGAGCGCCGCCAGCTCATGAAGGCCTACGGCGCCGAGCTCGTGCTCACCGAGGGCTCCAAGGGCATGAAGGGCGCGATCGCCAAGGCCGAGGAGCTGGCGCAGGAGATCCCCGGCGGCTTCATTCCCGGCCAGTTTGTCAACCCCGCAAACCCCGCCGCGCACAAGGCGCACACCGGCCCCGAAATCTGGGAGGACACGGACGGCGCGGTGGATATCTTCGTCGCGGGCGTCGGCACCGGCGGCACCGTGACCGGCGTGGGCCAGTATCTGAAGGAGCAGAAGCCGGAGGTGAAGATCGTCGCGGTCGAGCCCGCCTCCTCCCCGGTTCTGAGTCAGGGCACCGCCGGCGCGCACAAGATTCAGGGCATCGGCGCAGGCTTCGTGCCCGATGTGCTGGACACCGCCGTGTATGACGAGATCATCCCCGTCACAAACGAGGACGCCTTTGCCGCGGGCAAGAGCGTCGGCAGAAGCGAGGGCGTGCTCGTGGGCATCAGCTCCGGCGCGGCGCTCTGGGCCGGCATCGAGCTGGCAAAGCGGCCGGAAAACGAGGGCAAGACCATCGTCGTCCTCCTGCCCGACACCGGCGACCGCTATCTCTCCACCCCGCTCTTCGCGGACTGAGAGTCCCGCGGACATTTTGAGCACAGCAAGGGAAACCGAATAATCTCCCCGGTATGCATGAATATGCGTGCATACCGGGGTCTTTTTGCATATTTTTCTGTTTTTACCAAAATAGATCGAATATATTTTCAAATTTTATCCGTATTTTCGGCGGATTGGGCTTGACTTTTTCCGGAAAAAAGCGAATAATATGCACATCCAATAAATAAATATTCACGGAGGCAACCCGTCATGAAGAAAGAAAACATCAAAAAAGTCGTACTCGCCTACTCCGGCGGTCTGGATACATCCATCATCATCCCCTGGCTGAAGGAGAACTACAACAACTGTGAGGTCATCGCCGTGTCCGGCAACGTCGGTCAGGCCGACGAGCTGGAGGGGCTGGAGGAAAAGGCCATCGCCACCGGCGCATCGAAGCTCTACGTCCTCGATCTGACGGAGGAATACGCCGCGGACTACATCATCCCCTGCATGAAGGCCGGCGCGGTTTACGAAGACTATCTGCTCGGCACGAGCCACGCCAGACCCATCATCGCCAAGGGTCTGGTGGACGTGGCACTCAAGGAGGGCGCGGACGCCATCTGCCACGGCTGCACCGGCAAGGGCAACGATCAGGTTCGGTTTGAGCTCGCTATCAAGCACTTCGCGCCGAACATGCCGATCATCGCGCCGTGGAGAGAGTGGTCGATCAAATCCAGAGAGGAAGAGATTGCCTACGCCGAGGCGCACAACGTGCCGCTGAAGATCAATCGCGAGACCAACTACTCCAAGGACAAGAACCTCTGGCATCTGAGCCACGAGGGTCTGGACCTGGAGGACCCGGGCAACGAGCCCACCTATGAAAAGCCGGGCTTCCTGGAGATGGGCGTGAGCCCCATCGACGCGCCCGACGAGGCGACCTACGTGACCATCGACTTTGAAAAGGGCGTGCCCGTGGCGGTGGACGGCGAGCAGCTGACGCCGAAGGGCATCATCCTCAAGCTCAATGAGCTGGGCGGCAAAAACGGCATCGGCATCATCGACATCGTGGAAAACCGGCTTGTGGGCATCAAGTGCAGAGGCGTATATGAGACGCCGGGCGGCACGATTCTCTACAAAGCGCACAAGGTGCTCGAGACGATCTGCCTCGACAAGCTCACCGCGCACGAAAAGGAGCGCATTGCCATCACGTTTGCCGAGCTCGTCTACAACGGACAGTGGTTCACCCCGCTGCGCGAGGCGCTTTCCGCCTTCGTGGACAAGACGCAGGAGGTCGTCACCGGCACGGTGCGGCTCAAGCTCTACAAGGGCAACATCATCAACGCCGGCGTCTGGAGTCCGCACAGCCTCTACTCCGAGGAGATCGCCACCTTCGGCGAGAGCGACTACAACCAGAAGGACGCCGAGGGCTTCATCAACCTCTACGGTCTGCCGATCAAGGTGCAGGCGATTGTGGACGGGAAGTAAAAATTCAGACAATTTGAAAGTGGAGAGTTGAGAGTGGAGAGCTGAGATCCGGCAACGCCACTCTCCACTCTCCACATTCCACTCTTTATCATACAAGGGAGACACAGCCATGTCGAAACTATGGGCGGGCAGAACCGCCGGAAACACCGATCAGATCGCGGATGACTTCAATTCCTCCATCCGCTTTGACTGCCGCATGTATCAGGAGGACATCACCGGCTCCATGGCGCACGCGGCCATGCTCGGCGCGAAGCGCATCATCCCGCAGGCCGACGCCGACACGATCATCGACGCGCTGCAGACCATTCTGGACGATCTGAACACCGGCGCGCTGCAGTTTGACATGGGCGCCGAGGACATTCACATGTTCATTGAGCAGGTGCTCACCGAGCGCATCGGCGATGTGGGCAAGAAGCTGCACACCGCGCGCAGCCGGAACGATCAGGTCGCGCTCGATCTGCGCATGTATCTCAGAGGCGAGACAGCCCAGATCATCGATCTCACCAAGGCGCTCATCGCGGCGCTCACCGCGCAGGCCGAGACGCACAAGGCCGCCATCCTCCCCGGCTACACACATCTGCAGCGGGCGCAGCCGATCACCTTCGGCCACCATCTCATGGCCTACGCCATGATGCTGCTGCGGGACGTGGACCGGATGGAGGACGCGCTGATTCGTCTGAACGTGAGCCCCATCGGCTGCTGCGCCCTCGCAGGCACGACCTATGACACCGACCGCGTGATGGAGGCAAACGCGCTGGGCTTTGACGCCGTTGCCCTCAACAGTCTCGACGGCGTGTCTGACCGGGACTTCTGTCTGGAGCTCCTGAGCGCATGGTCGATCCTGATGATGCACCTGTCGCGCCTTTCGGAGGAGCTGATTCTCTGGTCAAGCTGGGAGTTTCAGTTCGTCTCCCTCTCGGACGCCTATACCACCGGCTCGAGCATCATGCCGCAGAAGAAAAATCCGGACATGGCGGAGCTCTGCCGGGGCAAGACCGGAAGAGTTTACGGCGATCTCATGGCCCTGCTCACAACGCTCAAGGGACTCCCGCTGGCCTACAACAAGGACATGCAGGAGGACAAGGAGGCCGTGTTTGACGCGCTCGACAATGTGAAGATGTGTCTCAAGGTCTTCGCGCCGATGATCGAGACGATGACCGTGAAGACCGACAACATGCTCCGCGCGGCGCAGACCGGCTTCATTAACGCCACCGATCTCGCGGACTATCTCGTGAAAAAGGGCATGCCTTTCCGCAGCGCTTATAAAATCTCCGGCGCGCTGGTGGCAAAGTGCATCGCGGAGGGCACGGTGCTCGAGGAGCTGCCGCTCGAAGTCTACAAGGCGCACAGCGAGCTCTTTGAGGCGGATCTCTACCAGGAAATTGACCTTGCCGTCTGCGCGGAAAAGCGCTCGAGTCTGGGCGGCACCTCGGTGCAGAGCGTGGAAAACCAGATTGCTTACGTGAAGGAGGCGCTCCAATGACAAAGGTATTCATCGACGGCAGCGCCGGCACGACGGGACTGCGCATTTTCGACCGGCTGAAGGATCGGCCGGAGCTGGAGCTGATGACGCTGCCCGCCGAGCTGCGCAAGGACCCGAACGCGCGGCGCGACGCGATCAACGGCGCGGACGTGGCCTTCTTCTGTCTGCCGGACGCGGCGGCCGTCGAGTCGGCCGCGCTCGTGGAGAGCGGGCACGTCGCCGTGATCGACACCTCCACCGCCCACCGCGTGAACCCCGACTGGGAATACGGCTTTGCGGAGCTGGGCGATCGGAGAGAAAAGATTCAGAACACCAAGCGTGTCGCCAACCCCGGCTGCCACGCCAGCGGCTTCATCGTTCTCATCGAGCCGCTCGTGCGCGCAGGACTCTTAAACCCTGACGCCGCGCTCACCTGCTTTTCCGTCACGGGCTATTCCGGCGGCGGCAAGGCCATGATTGCAGAATACGAGGCGCCGGAGCGCGCCGAGAAATATGACGCGCCGCGGCAGTACGGTCTGCCGCAGCAGCACAAGCACCTGAAGGAAATGGTGCAGATCTCGGGACTCGAGACCGCGCCGGTCTTCTGCCCGATCGTGGCGGACTACTACAGCGGCATGTGCGTGACCGTGCCGGTCTTCGCGAAGGACTTAAACGGCACGATGGCCGACGTGAAGGCGCTCTACCGCGACTGCTACCACGGACCGATCGTCCACTACCGCGAGGCGGCGGACGATGACGGACTCGCCGGGGCGAACGCCCTCTCCGGACGGGACGACATGGAGGTGCTCGTGGCCGGAAACGAGGAGCGCATGCTCCTCATCTCCCGGTTTGACAATCTGGGCAAGGGCGCGTCCGGCGCGGCGATTCAAAACATGAATCTGCTGCTGGGACTGGAAGAGACGACGGGACTGATTCTGTAACGCTCCCAAGGAGGGAACCAATATGCTGAAACAGATTTCCGGCGGCGTCTGCGCCGCCGAGGGCTACACCGCCGCGGGCATTCACTGCGGCATCCGGAAAAACCACTTAAAGCGCGACCTCGGTCTGATCGTCTCCGCGATCCCGGCGGCGGCCGCCGCGGTGTATACGACAAACCTCGTCAAGGGCGCGCCGCTCGATGTGACGAAATCGCACATTGCCGACGGGACGGCGCAGGCCATCGTCTGCAACAGCGGCAACGCCAACACCTGCAATGCCGACGGCATGGAGATTGCCGAGCAGACCGCGGCGCTCGTCGGCAAGACGCTGAACATTCCGGCAGAAGATGTGATCGTCGCCTCCACGGGCGTGATCGGCCAGAAGCTTGACATTACGCCCATCGCCGAGGGAATTCCCGCGCTCGCGGGTGCGCTCTGCAGGGAAGGCAACGGCGCTGCCGCCGAGGCGATCATGACGACCGACACGCTGAAGAAAGAGATCGCCGTGGAGTTTACGCTCGGCGGCAAGACCTGCCGGCTCGGCGGAATCGCCAAGGGCAGCGGCATGATCCACCCGAATCTCGCGACGATGCTCGTCTTTCTCACGACGGACGCCGCCATCGCGCCGGCCATGCTGCGCAAGGCGCTGCAGACGGACGTGCAGTCCACCTTCAACATGGTGAGCATCGACGGCGACACCTCGACAAACGACATGGTCGCCATTCTGGCAAACGGTCTTGCGGGAAACGAGGAGATTGTCGCAGAGGGCGCGGACTATGACGCCTTCATGCAGGCGCTCAACACCGTGACCGTCGCCCTCTGCCGCGCCATTGCGGCCGACGGCGAGGGCGCGACCAAGCTGCGCGAGTGCGCCGTCACCGGCGCGAAGGACGAAGCCACAGCCAAAACCGTCGCCAAGAGCGTGATCTGCTCGAGTCTGCTCAAGGCCGCCATGTTCGGCGCGGACGCCAACTGGGGCCGCGTGCTCTGCGCCATCGGCTACAGCGGCGCGGACGTGGACGTGACGAAGGTCGGCGTCACCTTCCGGTCAAAGGCCGGGAGCGTGACCGTCTGCGAAAACGGCGCGGGCATCCCCTTTTCCGAGGAGGAGGCGAAGGCCGTGCTCTCCGAGGCGGAGATCGATATCCTCGTCTCGCTGCAGCAGGGCGAGGCCGGCGCGACCGCCTGGGGCTGCGATCTGACGTATGACTATGTGAAGATCAACGGAGACTACAGAACATGAACCATGATTTTTCCAACGCCCAGCGCGCCGAGGTGCTCACGCAGGCGCTGCCCTATATCCAGCAGTATACCGACAAGATCGTCGTCGTGAAATACGGCGGCGACGCCATGGTCAACCATCAGCTCAGGCAGCAGGTGATGGAGCACATCGTCCTGCTTACGGCGGTGGGCGTGAAGGTCGTGCTGGTGCACGGCGGCGGCCCGGAGATCAGCGAGACGATGGCGAAGCTCGGCAAGGAGCCGAAATTTGTCGACGGGCTGCGCGTGACCGACCGGGAGACCGTGGACATCGTGCAGATGGTGCTCGCGGGCAAGGTGAACAAGACGCTCGTGAATCTGCTGGAAATGAAGGGCGGCAAGGCCATGGGCATCTCCGGCATGGACGGGCGGCTGATCGAGGCCAAGCCCCGCAACCCGGAGCTCGGCTTTGTCGGCAGCATCACGGACGTGAACATTGAGCCGATCACGGATCTGCTCGAAAAGGGCTATATCCCCGTCGTGTCCACGCTCGGCTGCGACCGGGACGGCAACACCTACAACATCAACGGCGACACAGCCGCCGCCTGCATCGCAGGCGCGCTGGAGGCCGAGAGTCTCATCATGATGACGGACATCGCCGGCATTCTCCGCGACAAGGACGATCCCGGGACGCTCATTCCGCGCATCACGATCCAGGAGGCGGTGGCGCTGTTTAACTCCGGCGTGATCTCCGGCGGCATGATTCCCAAGGTGGACTGCTGCATCGAGGCGATCACCCGCGGGGTGAAAAAGGTCATCATCATGGACGGCAGAGTGCCCCATTCCATTCTGATGGAAATCTTGACAAACGAGGGCGCTGGTACTATGTTTGTATCGAAGTAAAGTGTGAAAGGAGCACGCGCTCATGAACATCAAGGAAAAGGATCAGGCCTATATCGCGCATACCTACGCCCGGTTTCCGGTGGAGATTGTCTCCGGCAAGGGCTCGGAGGTATATGACGATCAGGGCAAACGATATATCGACCTCACGAGCGGCATCGGCGTCACGGCCTTCGGCGTGGCGGACGAGGAATGGATCGCCGCCGTCACGGCGCAGCTGGGCCGGGTGCAGCACATGTCGAACCTCTTTTACACCGCGCCCGGCGCGGAGCTCGCCGCGATGCTCTGCGAGCGCACGGGCATGAAGAAGGTCTTTTTCTCCAACTCCGGCGCGGAGGCAAACGAGTGCGCCATCAAGGTCGCGCGAAAGTACGCCGCCGAAAAGCACGGTGAGGACACCTTCACGATTCTCACGCTCATCAACAGCTTCCACGGCCGCACGATGGCGACGCTCTCCGCCACCGGGCAGGACCACTATCACGAGCAGTTTCGCCCGATGATGCCCGGCTTTGTGCACACGCCGGCGAACGATCTCGACGCGCTCAAGGCCGCGGCGAAGGAACACAAGCTCGCCGCCGTGATGATGGAGTGTGTGCAGGGCGAGGGCGGCGTGCTCGCGCTCGAGCCGGACTTCGTGCAGGGCGCGGCGGAATTCTGCCGCAAAAACGACATTCTCCTCATCATCGACGAGGTGCAGACCGGCAACGGCCGCACCGGCACGCTCTACGCCTATGAGCAGTTCGGCATTCAGCCCGATGTGGTCACGACGGCGAAGGGTCTCGGCGGCGGGCTGCCGCTGGGCGCCTGCCTGATGGGCGAAAAGGTGCAGGACGTGTTTCAGCCCGGCGACCACGGCTCGACCTACGGCGGCAACCCCGTCGCCTGCGCGGGCGCGGTGAATGTGCTCAGCCGCATTGACGATGCGCTGCTCGCCGAGGTGCGCGAAAAGGCCGCTTATCTGCGCGAGACCTTCACCGGCGCGCAGGGCATTGAGAGCGTCTCCGGCATGGGGCTCATGATGGGACTCAAGACGACGAAGGACGCCAAAGAAGTGCTCGCCGCCTGCCGCGAAAAGGGCGTGCTCGCCCTCACGGCGAAGGACAAGATTCGTCTGCTCCCGGCGCTGAACATTCCGATGGCGCTGGTACAGGAGGCGGCGGAAGTCATTAAGGACGCCTGCAGGTAAGGAGAACGACATGGCACTGAAAGGAAGAAACTTCTTAAAGCTGCTGGACTTCACGCCGGAGGAGATCGGGGAGCTTCTGGATCTCGCGGCGAAGCTGAAGGCAGAGAAAAAGGCGGGCATCCCCCACCGCATGCACGAGGGGAAGAACATCGCCCTGATTTTTGAAAAGACCAGCACCCGCACCCGCTGCAGCTTCGAGGTGGCGGCGGCGGATCTCGGCATGCACCCGGTGTATCTCGACTCCCACGGCTCCCAGATCGGGAAAAAGGAGTCGATCGCGGACACGGCGCGCGTGCTCGGCCGCATGTTTGACGGGATCGAATACCGCGGCTTTGAGCAGCAGCGCGTGGAGGATCTGGCGAAGTATTCCGGCGTGCGCGTCTGGAACGGGCTGACGAACGAATTTCACCCCACGCAGATTCTCGCGGACTTTCTCACCATCCGGGAGCACTTCGGCGCTCTTCAGGGCATCAAGCTCGTGTATCTGGGCGATGCGCGCTACAACATGGGAAACTCCCTCATGGTCGGCTGCGCCAAGATGGGCATGCACTTTGTCGCCTGCGCGCCGGAGGCCTATTTCCCGGACAAGGCGCTGATCGAAGCGTGTCAGGCCGTGGCGGCCGAGACCGGCGCGGTGCTCGAATTCATCACCGATCCGATGGAAGCGACAAAGGACGCCGACGTGCTCTACACGGATATCTGGGTCTCCATGGGCGAGCCGGAGAGCGTCTGGGAGCAGCGCATCCACGATCTGCTGCCCTATCAGGTGACGCAGAAGCTCATGGACAACGCGGGGCCGCAGTGCCGGTTTATGCACTGTCTCCCCGCCTACCACGATCTGAACACGGAAAACGGCCGCGCCGTTTACGAGAAATACGGACTGGAGTGCATGGAGGTTACGGACGAGGTCTTTGAAGGTCCGCAGAGCATCGTCTTTGACGAGGCGGAAAACCGGATGCACACGATCAAGGCGGTTATGGCCGCGACTTTATAACACCATGAACGCATATCTGATTTTACAAAACGGCATGATCTTTCCCGGGACGCGAATCGGCGCCCCGGGTATTGGTATGGGCGAGGCGGTGTTCACCACCGGCATGGTCGGCTATCTGGAGACGCTCACGGACCCGAGCTACGCCGGACAGATCGTCGTACAGACCTTCCCGCTCATCGGAAACTACGGCGTGATCGAAGAAGACTTCGAGGGCGAGAGCGCCGTGCGCGGCTATGTGGTGCGCGAACTGTGCCCCACGCCGTCGAACTTCCGGAGCGAATATGATCTCGACACGTTTCTCAAAGCGCGCGGCATCCCCGGCATCATGGGCGTGGACACCCGGCAGCTGACGCGCGTGCTGCGGCAAAACGGCGTGATGAACGCCGTGATCTGCGACGCGCCGGCGGCGGATCTCGCCGCGCTCGAAGCTTACGCCGTCACGGGCGTGGTGCCGCAGGTGAGCTGCAGGGAACCTTACACCGTCCCCGCGGACGGCGAAGAGCGCCGCCGCGTCGTGCTCGTGGACTACGGCGCGAAGCGAAACATCGTCCGCTCGCTCACCGCGCGCGGCTGCGCCGTCACCGTCGTGCCGCAGGACACGGCGGCGGAGGACATTCTCGCGCTGCGCCCGGACGGGATCATGCTCTCGAATGGGCCGGGCGACCCGGCAGAGAACACCTTCTGCATCGCGCAGATCCGAAAGCTCATCGGCCGCGCGCCCATCTTCGGGATCTGTCTCGGCCACCAGCTCACGGCGCTCGCCATGGGCGGCGAGACCGTGAAGATGCGCTTCGGCCACCGGGGCGCGAACCAGCCCGTCCGCGATCTGGAGACGGGCCGGGTCTATATCACAAGCCAGAACCACGGCTATGCCGTCGTGAGCGAGAGTCTGGGCAGCGCCGCTCGTCTCCGCTTTGAAAACGCCAACGACCACACCTGCGAGGGTGTGGACTATCCGGGGAAGCAGTGCTTCACGGTGCAGTTTCATCCCGAGGCCTGCGCCGGACCGAAGGACACGGGCTTTCTCTTTGACCGCTTTGTCGCCATGATGGAGGGAGGGGACGAACATGCCGAGAGATAACACCATCCGCAAGGTCCTCGTGATCGGCTCCGGCCCCATCGTGATCGGTCAGGCGGCGGAATTTGACTATGCCGGGGCGCAGGCCTGCCGCGTGCTGCGCGACGAAGGCGTGAACACCGTGCTCGTGAACTCCAACCCCCCCACCATCATGACCGACAAGCATCTAGCGGACGAGATTTATCTCGAGCCGCTGAACGCTGAGACCGTGCGGCGCATCATCGAAAAGGAACAGCCGGACGGCATTCTCGCCGGACTGGGCGGGCAGACCGGTCTCACCATCGCCATGCAGCTCAGCCGCGACGGCTGGCTGGAGGCGCACGGCGTGCGGCTGCTCGGCTCTGGCATGAACGCCATCGCGCGCGCCGAGGACCGGGAGCTGTTTCGCGACACGATGCGCGAAATCGGTCAGCCTGTCGTGCCATCGGAGATCGCCGTCACGGTGGAGGAGGCCGTCGCCGCAGCGGAAGAGATCGGATACCCCGTCATCGTCCGCCCCGCCTTCACGCTGGGCGGCTCCGGCGGCGGCATCGCCGAGACGGAGCAGGCGCTGCGCACCATTGCCGCCGCCGGGCTGGATCAGAGCCCGATCACGCAGGTGCTGATCGAAAAGTGCATCTCCGGCTGGAAGGAGATTGAGTTTGAGACCATGCGCGACGCGAAGGGCAACGTGATTGCCGTGTGCAGCATGGAAAACTTCGACCCCGTGGGCATCCACACGGGCGACAGCATCGTCGTCGCCCCAGCGCTCACGCTCTCGGACAAGGAATATCAGATGCTGCGCAGCGCCTCGCTCGACATCATCTCGGCGCTCGGCATCGTGGGCGGGTGCAACTGCCAGTTCGCGCTCGACCCGGAGAGCTTCCGCTACGCCGTGATCGAGGTCAACCCCCGCGTGTCGCGCTCGTCCGCCCTTGCCAGCAAGGCCACGGGCTACCCCATCGCCAAGATCACGACGCGCATTGCTCTGGGCTATACGCTCGACGAGATCAAAAACGACATCACCGGCAAGACCTGCGCCTGCTTCGAGCCGACGCTCGACTATGTGGTGGTGAAGGTGCCGAAATGGCCGTTTGACAAATTCCACGGCGCGAGCCGCACGCTCGGCACGCAGATGAAGGCCACGGGCGAAGTGATGGCTATCGCGCCGGGCTTTGAAATGGCGCTGATGAAGGCCGTGCGCGGCGCGGAGATCGGGCTCGACACGCTCAACGCCCCGGCGGCGGACGGCCGCCCGGTGCGCGAACGGCTGCACGAGGCTGACGATCGGCGGCTCTTCACCGTGTTTGAAGCGCTGAAGGCGGGCGTGACGGTGGAGGAGATCCACAGCGTGACGAAAATTGACCCGTGGTTTTTAAGCCGCCTGCAGCACCTTGCAGACTTTGAAGCGCGCATTGCGGATTCCTTCTCGCCGGAGGACTATGAGACCGCGAAGCGCCTCGGCTATCCGGACAGCGCCATCACGCGGCTCACAGGCGTGTCTGAGCTGCCGGGCAAACCCTTTTCCTACAAGATGGTGGACACCTGCGGCGCGGAGTTTGACGCCGAGACGCCGTATTTCTACTCCACCTGCGACCCCGACTGCGAAAGCCGCGCCCTCCTCCGCTCCGGCAAGCCGACCGTCATGGTGCTCGGCTCGGGGCCGATCCGCATCGGGCAGGGCATTGAGTTTGACTACAGCAGCGTCCACTGCGTCTGGACGCTGCGCGAGCTCGGCTATGACGTCGTGATCGTGAACAACAACCCCGAGACCGTCTCCACGGACTACGACACGGCAAACCGGCTCTATTTCGAGCCGCTCTGTCCCGAGGACGTGATGCAGATCATCGCCGTGGAACAGCCCATCGGCGTGGTCGTCGCCTTCGGCGGGCAGACCGCCATCAAGCTCACGAAGTTTCTGGACGACCACGGCGTGCCCATTCTCGGCACGAGCGCCGAGGGCATTGACACGGCGGAGGACCGCGCCCGGTTTGACGCGCTGCTTGAGCGCTTCGGCATCCGGCGGCCGAAGGGCATGGGCGTTCACTCGCTCGAGGAAGCGCTCGCCGCCGCCGAGACGCTGGGCTATCCCGTGCTGCTCCGGCCGAGCTATGTCATCGGCGGGCAGAACATGACCATCTCCCGCAGCGCGGAGCAGACCGAGCGTTATATGCGCGCGATTCTCTCCGGCGGGATCGAAAACCCCGTGCTGGTCGATCAGTATCTGCCCGGAACGGAGCTGGAGGTGGACGTCATTTCCGACGGCGAGGACGTGCTCATCCCCGGCATCATGGAGCACATTGAGCGCGCGGGCGTCCACTCGGGCGACTCGATTGCGGTCTACCCGCCGTATCATCTCTCGGATCAGTTTCTGCACCGCGTGTGCGACTGCTCGGAGAAGCTCGCCCTCGCCCTCGGCACGAAAGGGCTTGTGAACATTCAATATCTGATTTATGAGGATCAGCTCTATGTCATTGAGGTCAATCCCCGCGCCTCGCGCACCGTGCCCTATATCTCCAAGGTCACGGGCGTGCCGATGGTGGATCTGGCCTCAAGGGTCATGCTCGGCGCGAAGCTGCGCGAGCTCGGCTACGGCACGGGGCTCTACGCCACACCGCCCTACAGCGCGGTGAAGGTGCCTGTTTTCAGCTTTGAAAAGCTCGCGGACGCAAACTCCATTCTCGGCCCGGAGATGAAGAGCACCGGCGAGGTGCTCGGCATCGGCCGCACAATGGCGGAGGCTCTCTTCAAGGGGCTGACCGCCGCGGGCTTCACCGTGCCCTCCCTGCAGGGCCGGGGGAAAACGGGCGTGCTTTTGAGCGTGGAGGAGACCGACTATCCGGAGATTATTTCGCTGGCCAAGCGGTTTCACGATCTGGGGCTGAAGCTCTATGCCACCGCCGGCACGGCCGAGGCGATTCGCTGTCTCGGCATCAGCGTGGAGACGGCGGCGGACCGCGCGGCGATCTATGATCTGATGGAGTCCGGCGCGGTGCAGTATATCGTCTACACCGGCGCGGTCAAGGACGCCACCATGGGCGACTACATTGCCCTGCACCGCCGCGCCATGCAGCTGGGCATCCCCTGTCTCACGAGTCTGGACACGGCGGGCGCGCTCGCGGAGATCATTGCCAGCCGCTTCAACACCTTCAACACCGAGCTGGTGGACATCAACGCCATGCGCCCCTGGCGGCAGAAGGTGGAGTTTGTCAAGCTGCAGTCCTGCGGCAACGACTATCTCTTCATCGAGAATTTTGACGGCGCCATCACCGCGCCGGAGAGCCTGTGCGTGAGTCTGTGCACGCCGCACTACGGCATCGGCGCGGACGGCATCGTGCTCATCGAGCGCTCCACGAGAGCGGACGCGAAAATGCGCACCTTCAACCGGGACGGCAGCGAGGGCTTTATGGCGGGCAACAACATCCGCTGCGTGGCAAAGCTGCTGCACGATCGGGGCTATGTCCGGCGGGAGCATCTCACGATCGAGGCGGGCGGCCGCGTCTATCAGCTCCGGGTCTATACGCGCGACGGCCGCGCCCGCAGCGTGACGGTGGACATGGGCAGCGCGAGTCTGGACGCGGCGGCGCTCCCGGCGCAGACAGAAAAGCAGAAGCTCGTCCGCGAGCCGCTCACGGCGGCGGGCGAAACCTGGAGCGTGACCTGCGTGAGCGTCGGCAATCCGCACTGCGTCATCTTCCGCGACGACATTGACGCGCTGGATCTCGAGCGCATCGGGCCGGAGTTTGAGTATCACCCCCTCTTCCCTGAGCGGATCAACACGGAGTTTGTGCGCGTGGTGAACCGCACGACGCTGCGCATGCGCGTCTGGGAGCGGGGCAACGGCGAGACGCTCTCCTGCGGCACCGGCGCCTGCGCCGCGGCGGTCGCCGCGGTGGAAAACGGGCTCTGCGACCGGGACGCGGACATCACCGTGAAGCTGCTGGGCGGCGATCTCACCGTGCGCGTCACGGCGGAGCACGTGACCCTTACCGGCGAAGCCAGACAGGTCTATGCCGGACACTTCTGGTACTGAAAGAACTCGAATCATAAGAAAAAACAAGTTTTTCGACAACCTGAAAAAAAGCAAGCGTGTTTTGAACACGCTTGCTTTTTTCATTGGGTTGTATCAGAGTACCTCGAGCCACTCGGCCTCCTTGAAGCCGGGGCGCATGAAATCTTCGCCGATGAGCAGCGGACGGCGCACGAGCATCGGATCGCTCGCGAGCAGAGCAAACTGCTCGTCCTCGCTCATGTCCGCGAGCTTGTCCTTGAGATTCAGCGCGCGGTACTGCTGGCCGCTGGTGTTCCAGAAGCGCTTGAGCGGCAGGCCGCTCATGGCGACCCAGGCGCGAAGCTCCACCTCCGTGGGCGGCTCGGCCTTGATCTCCCGGCGGGTATACGCTTCGCCGCGGTCATCGAGCCACTTCTGCGCCTTTTTGCAGGTGGTGCACTTGTCGTAGCAGATAAAGACCATATCGATCATCCTTTCATTTTTTATCCCCACAATGCAGTCAGCATCGGAATGATCTGCTTCTTGCGGCTCATGACGCCGGGGAGAAAGACGGTGTTGTCGCGCGGCTCGGCGTTGAAGGCGCGGCTGATTGTGTCGTCGCTGCCGAGATAGACCAACTGCGTGCCCTCGAGCAGCACGTCCGTGAGCAGGAGGATGACCATGTCATAGCGGTTGGTCTTGCGCATGCTGCCCATAAGCTCGAGAAACTCGCCCTTGCGCTCGAGCAGGCGCTGGGAATCGACGCAGGTGATCTGGCTGACGCCGAGCTTCTGCTCCGCAATGTGAAACTCCTTGAAGTCGGCCATGAAGAGCTCCTCGGCGCTCTTGCTCTCCGCACCGGAGGCGGAGAAGAGCTCCTGCCCCACCTCCTCCAGACTCACATGGGCGATGCGCGCCATGCGCTCTGCCATGTCGACGTCGCGCTTCGTGCAGGTGGGCGACTTGAACATGACAGTGTCGGAGAGGATGGCGGCAGCGATCAGCCCCGCCATGCTGGGGCTCGGCATGACGCCGTATTCCTGATACATGCCGGCAATGATGGTGTTCGTGCTGCCGACGGGCTCATTGCGCATGCGCACGGGCTGCGCCGTCTGAATGTCGGCAAGACGGTGGTGGTCGATGATCTCCAGAATCTCCGCCTGGTCCAGACCGGGCACGGCCTGGGCGCGCTCATTGTGGTCCACGAGCACGACGCGCTTGCGCCGCGGGCGCAGCAGGTGATAGCGGCTGAGCGTGCCGACAACCTTATCGTTTTCGTCGAGCACGGGATAGCAGCGGAAGCGGCTTTTGAGCACTTCCTCGCGCACATCGTCGATATAATCGTCCAGATGGAAGCTCACGAGGTGCTGCGTCTCGCACGCGCGCGTGACAGGAATTGCCTGATAGATGAGGCGAGCGACCTTCGCGGGGTCAAACGGCGTGGACACGACACAGGTGTGGCCCACGTGCTCCAGCCACTCGCGGCGCACGTCCGTCTGGCAGAGGATGAGACAGGAGACCTGCTCGTCGAGCGCGCGGCGGATCATGTCCGGCTGGTCGCCGCAGATGACGATGTTGTCCTGCCCGGCAAAGAGCAGGTTTTCGCAGCTCTGCGGCAGAGCGATCGTGACCGTGCCGGAGACGGTGTCCACCGGGTCGCCCTCGCCCTGCACGCGCCCCTCGAGCACGCTCAGGAGGTTAAACAGCGGCAGCGAGTCCACGTGATTGTCCGTGATGGCGCGCATATCATAGCTTGCGATGTCGCCGGCGGAGAGCATGCCGTGGAGCCTGCCGTCTTCCGTCGTGACAGGCACGGCGGAGATGCGCTGCTCGAGCATGATGCGCCAGGCGCGGTCCATGGTCACAGAGGCGTCGAGCGCGGGCGGCGTGTCAAAATCCAGATCGCGCACCTGCGTGCGCACGTTGCTGATGGCAATCGGCGGCTCAAAGCCGAAGCGGTCAAGCATACGGCGCGTCTCGTCATTGATATGGTCCAGATGCGCCGCCACATACTCCCGGTCGCCCAGCGCGTTTCGCAGCGCGGCATAGCTCAGCGCGGCGACGATGGAGTCCGTGTCCGGGTTGCGGTGACCGGTGACGTAAATCTCGTTCATAGTTGACAGTGTGCTCCTTTTTAGCCCATTTAAGGCTGATATGTCAAAATGCTGTTACCATTCCGTAACTATTATAGTGGATGATACCCACTTGTCAAGGGGTGTTTGTTTCTGTTTCGTTTAAATTGTCCATTGCGGACAGGTGGCACATCTGTTATAATAGGCGGCGTTTTCAGAAAGGAGTATCTATGCAAATAGTACAAAAGTCGAAACGAATTCTCAGCATTCTGCTTGTTATCACCCTCTGCCTTGCGCTTCTGTCGGCGCTCGCCGTCCCCGCTGAGGCAGCGGAAATTTTGCCGCAGGAGCTCTACATGGAGCAGTCCCGCGGCGGCATCTGCACGATGACCTCCGCCGCCATGCTGCTGCGCTCGGCGCTCTATATGTACGGAAACAGCCACTGGTCCGAGATCGGTGAGTCGGAAGCTGCCAACGCCTGCTGGCTCTGGGGCTCCGGCATTCTCTTCCAGTGGAGCTTTGAGACGGATTACGCCACGATTGACGTGGAGCGCACGGAGCTTTACGGCATCAGCGCGGACGAGCTCAAGGCCGTTCTGGACGCGCATCCCGAGGGGATCGAGTTCTACTGCGGCGGCGTGCCGCACGCGGTCTTCCTCACGGACTATGAGGGCGACACGTTCTACTGCGCGGACCCCGCGCCGTACAACAGCTGCAGACGCATTCCGCTCGCGGACAGCTGGAACGCCTATCGCCTCGGCGGCACGCAGGACGCGGTTCTGCGCAACGCGACGGCCTACTGGTCCATCGTGAACTGCGACATTGACACGGATCTCGACGAGGCGCCCATCGACGCCATTCTCGCCGAGAGAAACCAGACCAAAACCCTCACAGCCGCAAAACAGCTGCTGCGCCAGGATCAGGCCTGGATCGTCCCGGAGGTTTTTGCTCTGGGCGCATAAAACCGAATCATGAAAAACGACCATATCGGGAGTTCCCGATATGGTCGTTTTGTTTTTTATGCGCTTCAGCGCATGAATCGCTCGATGGCGGTGTTGAGCTCCTCGAGCGCACGCGCATCATTCTGCTCCATCGCGTCGGTGAGGCAGTGCTCAATGTGATCCTTGAGAATCACTCTGGCCGTTCCGCTCAGCGCAGACTGCACGGCGGCGAGCTGCATGAGCACCTCGGTGCAGCTGCGCCCGTCCGCCACCATGCGCTTGACAGATTCCAGGTGACCGATGGCGCGGGAGAGCCGGTTGACGACGGCTTTTGTCTTCGTGTGATTGTGAGAGTGCGTGTGATCGTCTGCAGTATCGTGACTGTGGGTGAACACGGTGCCGTCGCTGCGGATGTGGGTATGCTCGCGGCTGCTCATACGGCACCCCCCGCACAGACCGCATGGACGAGGAACAATGGTGTGGAGGCAAAGTTGACCTTCTCCTCCGCCGACCAGACGCGGTCCCACGCGCGATCATCCGTGGACACCTCCATGCCGAGCTTGGAGAGCACCGCGCGGTCCCACGCGGGGCGCAGGATGTTCGAGAGCGGAACGCGCATGGCGATCTGCTCCATGACCTCAAAATTGTGCCCGATGTTTCGATCCTCAATCCCCTGCGCCTCGGAGGCGGTTCGGTCGGCGTCATACCCCGCGCGGGCGGCGGGGTCGTAGAGGTAATGATACCAGTTGGCGTCGAAATTCAGCAGCAGTCCGCCGGGCTTCAGAACGCGCTTCCACTCCCGGTAGGCCGTTTCCGGATGCGGCAGGTTCCATGTGAGGTTTCTCGACAGGATCACATCGAAGCTGTGATCCAGAAAATAGAGCTCCTCCGCGTTCATCTCCATAAACTTGATCTGGTTTGCGAGCGCGCCGGCGTTCTTTCTCGCCTCGGAGAGCATGGCGGGCGTGAGATCCACGGCAGTAACGTCATATCCCAGCTCACAGAGCAGAATGGCGAAGAAGCCCGGGCCGGTGCCAATCTCCAGCACGCGGACGGACGCCGCGTCCCGGTCCGGAAACTGACGCTCAATGTGCGTTTTCAGCTCCCTGCGCCAGACCTCGCGCTGGGCCGTGCGCAGCTCGTCCTGATTGATCTCGGAATAGCTGTTTGCGCGCCCGGTCCAGTATTCCCGGTTTTCGCTCAGAATCGTTTTGCGCTCTGCCATCTCTCATCTGCCCTTTCTGTCTCTGGTTTTCGCACTTCAGCTCAATAAAGCCTTATGCCTTATCCTACCACGGCGGTTTCCCCGTTCACAACCTACCCGGGGGGATAAAAAACTGCACAAAAATGAAAAAACTGCGAAGAAGCAACCCCCGGGGGAGGTTGTGCGCGCGAATCGGCTGTGCTACAAAGAAAACAACAGTGTGTTCAGGAGGTGTGCCGATGGGCAAATATGTGCTTCGCAGAATCGTGCAGCTGATCCCGGTGCTGATCGGCATCACGTTTTTATCCTTTGCCATGATGCGCATTGCCGGCAGCGACGCCATCACGGAAATGTACGGCAGCAAGGGCGCTGTGGATCAGGCGATCATTGACGCGGCGCGCGCCGATCTCGGTCTCGACAAGCCGTTTTTGACGCAGTATTTCTCGTGGCTCGGCGGTATGCTCACCGGCGACATGGGCACGAGCTACATCTCCGGGCGCAACGTGTTCGATACCTTCGTCTCCAAGCTCCCGGCGACGCTGCTGCTCACGGCGCTCTCAATCTTATTGACTATCATCATCTCCATCCCGCTCGGGGTGCTGGCCGCGGTGCGGCATGATAGCTTCACGGACTATCTCATCCGCTTTACCAGCTTCATCGGTAACTCGCTCCCGAATTTCTTCGTGGCCATGCTGCTCATGTATTTCCTCAGCATCAGGCTGGGCTGGCTTCCGGTCATCTCAAACGGTCTGAGCATCCGCAGCGCCGCCATGCCGACGCTGACGCTCGCCATCGCCATGAGCGCGAAGTATCTCCGGCAGGTGCGCGCCACGGTGCTGGAGGAACTCAATAAAGACTATGTGATCGGCGCGCAGGCCAGAGGCGTGCGCGGTCGGGTCACACTCTGGAAGAGCGTTATGAAGTCCTCCATGCTCACGATCAAAGTCGGATCGTAGCCAT
>JAZQDI010000044.1:0-23348 GCA_045546715.1 Oscillospiraceae bacterium
CGGCCTGCAATATGGCATGTTTGAATTTGCTCAAATTGACACAGAGCAAAGGCTGATTATATCCAAGAAGCGGCGCAGGATGCCGCCCGAAAAAGTGTAACCCATGTTGTTGGACAAAGTGTTACCTATGTAGGCTTGACATGGGATTCCCCTCCCGATCATTTTAATCAAGCCAGCGGGGCCTGCCCCGCTCGGCGGGCTGTAAAAGCCAACGGCTTTTACAGCAGTGCTTTCACAGCGGCGTCCACATCGTCCATGCTGTGGGTGGGCTCGAAACGGGCGACAACGTTGCCCGCGCGGTCGACGAGGAACTTGGTGAAGTTCCACTTGATGTCGGGATTGTTCTTGTAATCCTTGTCGAACTTCTTCATCATCACGCCGAAGGCAGCCGCCTTCGCGCCCTTGCCAAAGCCCTGGAAGCCCTGCTCCTGCTTGAGATAGCCGTAGAGCGGGAGCGCGCCCTCGCCGTTGACCTCAGACTTCTTCATCTGGGGGAACTGCGTGTTGTACTTCAGCTGGCAGAACTCGTGGATCTCCTCGTCCGTGCCGGGGGTCTGGTTCATGAACTGGTTGCAGGGAATGTCGAGAATCTCGAAGCCCTGATCATGATAGGCCTCATACATCTCCTCGAGCTCCTTATACTGGGGCGTGAAGCCGCAGCCCGTGGCGGTGTTCACCACGAGAAGGACCTTGCCTTCAAACTGCTTGAGAGAGACGTCCTCGCCGGCGGGGTTTTTGACGGAATAATCATAGATGCTCATGATGAATACCTCCCGAAAATTTGTTTTTGATTGTTTACAATTAGATTTTATCAAATTAGTTAGCGTATGTCAACCCCTATTTTTGTATTTTTTCAGGGTATGATGAAATCTGCAAATTAACATTGCAAAAACCCTGCGCAGTGGCTACAATAGAATCATCTGATCAATATAAAGCGAGGGACAACGCATGAAATGGATTCTCTGCGGCAAGGGCGGCAGCGGCAAGAGCACCGTGGCCGCGCTGATGGCAAGAGCGTATGAAAAGGCGGGCAGGCAGGTGCTCGTGGTGGACTCGGACGAATCCAACTTCGGTCTGCACCGGCAGCTGGGTCTCCCCCTCCCCGAGGATTTCACCCACTATTTCGGTCACAAGAAGGGTATCTTTCAGGATGGCGCGCAGGACGTGTTTGACGGCGGATGGCATCTGGAGGATCTGCCGGAGGGCTATGTTTCCAGAGACGGCGCCGTGCGGCTCATGGCGATCGGCAAGATCCATGACGCCGGAGAGGGCTGTGCCTGCGCGATGGGCGCGCTCGCAAAAACCTTTCTGGAGCATCTGACACTGCGGGATAACGAGGTCGTCATCGTGGACACAGAGGCCGGTGTGGAGCACATGGGCCGCGGCGTGGATCAGTACGCAGACGCAATTCTGATGGTGGCAGACCCCTCCTTCGAATCCATCCAGCTGACGAAGAAAATCGGCGATATGGCTAAGAGCATCGGAAAGCCGTTCTATATTCTGCTCAACAAGACCGACCCGCAGCAGCGTGAGGTCATCGCGCAGCAGGTGGACGCAGACGTGATCATCGCCTCGCTCCCGGCGGACAATGACATTCTCACTGCGGGACTTCTCGGCCAGCCGCTCACAAAGACACTGCCGGAAATTGAAAACATTCTCAAAATCGGATAAAGAAAAGACTTCCTTCCGGACGGAAGGAAGTCTTTTTATGCCGTCTCAACAAACTGAAACGCTTTTTTGCGCGTCAGGAAATATGCGCTGTTCATAGCAATCGTCGTGATGATCCAGGTGACGGGATAGACGAGAATGAGCACCTCCGGCGAGCGGTAGAGCGGGAAGAAAAAGCGGACATACAGCAGCCGCGCCGCGCACGTGCCGAAAATGGAGATGAGTGCAGGGACGGTAGATCGGTTCATACCGCGCAGAGCGCCGCCCGTAATCTCGTAGGTCGCGCAGAGGAAATGCAGCGTAAAGGCATAGTTCACGCGCACCATGGCATAGCGGATGACCTCAGCGTCCGTCGTGAAGAGCTGCACCACCTGATAGCGCAGGAGAAACAGCAGCCCAATGAAGAGCACATCGATGCCGACGCCCATGCCCATGGAGATGCGCCAGACGCGGCGGCAGCGCTCCGCGTCGCCCGCGCCATAGTTCTGCGAGGTGAACGTGACGCATGCCTGCGCGAAGGCATTGAGCAGACAGTAGGAGATGAAATCGAAATTCTGCCCCGCCGTCATGCCGGCAATGCAGTCGGCGCCGAAGCTGTTGACCGCCGACTGGATAACCACATTGGAGAGCGAGAACACCATGCCCTGCACGCCGGCCGGCAGACCGATGGAGATCATCTTTTTCAGGATGACTGTGTCAATATGGAGACGGCGCAGTGAGAGGCGGAAGTCCTTTTCCTCGCGCATGAGATACCAGACCATAAGCCCGCCGGACAGGCAGTTGGAGAGCACCGTCGCAAGCGCGACGCCGATGACGTGCAGATGCAGCACGATGACGAAAAAGAGGTTCAGCAGTACGTTGACCACGCCCGCAATCACCATGGCGACAAAGGGGCGGCGGCTGTCCCCCTTTGAGCGGAGAATCGCAGAGCCGAAGTTATAGAGCGTAATCATCGGCATACCGAGAAAATAGATCCGCAGATAGAGCACGGCGAGGTTCAGCACATTATCGGGTGCACCCATGAGCTGCAGGATCGGCCGCGCAGCAAGGTTGCCGAACGCGGCGAGAAACACGCCGGAGAGGAGCGCAACCGTGATGATGGTATGCACTGCAGCGGGCAGCCGCTCACGACGCCCTGCGCCGATGAGATTGCCGACGACGACGTTTGCGCCCACGGAAAGACCGATGAACAGGCTGATCAGCAGAGACACGACCGAGGCATTGGAGCCGACGGCTGCCATTGCCTGCGGATTGGTAAAGCGGCCGACCACTGCGAGGTCTGCAGCGTTAAACAGCTGCTGCAGCATACTGCTGAGCGCCAAAGGCACGGCAAAGCGCAGGATCTTTCCGGCGAGCGGGCCGTGCGTCATATCCATTTCATTTCTACTCGTTTTCATAGCGCCTCATTGTAACACAAATCCAAAGACGTGTGAACCGAAAAAGCGACAAAAAATCAGCCTGAAATGCGAAAGATTCAGGCTGATTTTCACTTTTTGTCAATCCGCAATCACAATCTGTTCAATCACAGGCTGCTGCGCGGCGGGAATGGTGCCGTTGTTATCGACAGGCTGCGCATCCTTCGCGATCTGCTCGGCGACATCCATACCCTCCGTCACATGGCCGAACGCGGCATATGCGCCGTCAAGAAAGGTCGCGTCCGCCACGGTGATGAAAAACTGAGAACTCGCGCTATCCGGATTTTTGGCGCGGGCCATGGAAATGACGCCCTTGACATGGCTGATGGGATTGTCCACGCCGTTTTGCTGGAATTCCCCCTTGATTGTCTCGCCAGAGCCGCCGCTGCCGTTGCCGTCCGGGTCGCCGCCCTGAATCATGAAACCGTCCATGATGCGGTGGAAGGTCAGACCGTCATAGAAGCCGGCTCGCGCAAGCTTGACGAAATTTGCCACCGTGATCGGCGCGGCAGAGGCGTCGAGCTCGAGAGTGATCTCGCCGTAATCCTTCACGGTGATTACAGCCGTATAGGTCTCCTGATCGAGGGAAACCGAGCCCTCGTCCGGCGTCTCCTGCTTGCTGCCGCAGGCGCAGAGCGCGAGCAGGGAGAGCACAATCAACAGAACAGAAACTTGTTTTTTCATTCGGTTAACGCTCCTTGTGTGCAATCATAGTACCTGATTATCTTAGCAGATTCGCCATTGGGATTCAATAGGTCGAAAAAAAGAGCCTGTGATTCGGGATCACAGGCTCTTGCTGTTGGGTTTACTTTCCGAACTGACGGAACAGGAACGTCACAATATGTGCGCGGGTGCAGTCGCCGTTGGGGGCGAAGTGCGTGGGATCCATGCCCTTCGTGATGCTCTGTTCAACCGCCCAGTCGATCGCCTTGGCGTAATAGGCCTTCGCGGAGACATCGTCGAAGCTGCTGGCGGTTTTCGCCTTGGGCTGGTTCTCCATGCGCCACAGGAACGTCACGATGTGTGCGCGGCTGCAGGTCATGTCGGGGCTGAAGGTCGTCTCGCTCGTGCCCTTCACGATGCCCTGCTCGGTCGCCCAGAGGACGGCCTTGGCATACCAGGTGTCGAGCGTGACATCCTTGAACGGATTGTCCAAGCTCTCCGGTTCCGGGCAGCCGGCAGCGCGCCACAGGAACGTGACCCCCTCGGCGCGGGTGCAGACCTTGGCCGGGCTGAAGGTCGTCTTGCTCGTGCCGACGGTGATGCCGCTGAGCACCGCCCAGTCGATCGGCTCGTGGCTCCAGCTGTCGGGCTTGTGGTTCACATCGGTGTAGTCCTTCGTCGGGCATGTCTTGCCGCCGTCGCAGTCATAGAGCTTCTCGATGACTTCGGTTCTGGTGTGGCTCGGGTCGTTCTGGCAGGTGAAGAGCTTCTCGCCCTCCGCCGCGAGCGTCGGCTCCTTGGTCACAACGCCGTCATCCCAGGCGTGGCCAAGCTTGGCAATGGCTTCGGGCTTGGCAATCGCGGTCTTGCCGGTAGCGTCGCTGAAGAGCTTGCCGCAGACGTCGCACTTGTAATATGCCTTCACGCCGTCGGCCTCGCAGGTCGCGGGCACCTCGGCAACGGCAGTCAGGCTGTGGGCAAGCTTGGCAATGGCTTCGGGCTTGGAAATCTCATGCTTGCCGGCAGCGTCGCTGAAGAGCTTGCCGCAGCTTTCGCACTTGTAATGCGCCTTCACGCCGGCACTCTCGCAGGTCGCAGGAACCTCGGCAACCGCCGCCAGACTGTGGCTGAGCTTCGCGGTCACCTCAGGCGCGGCGATCTCATACTTGCCGGCAGCATCGCTGAAGAGCTTGCCGCAGGTTTCGCACTTGAAGTACGCCTTCACGCCGGTGGCTTCGCAGGTAGCGGGAACCTCGGCAACCTCGGTCAGGCTGTGGCCCAGAGCAGCAATGGCTTCGGGCTTGGCAATCTTGTTCGTGCCCGCGGCGTCACTGAAGAGTTTGCCGCAGACATCGCACTTATAGTACGCCTTCACGCCGGCCTTCGTGCAGGTGGCGGGCACCTCGGCAATCGCCTGCATGCTGTGGCTGAGCTTGGCGATGGCTTCGGCTTCGGTAATCTCATGCTTGCCGGCGGCGTCACTGAAGAGCTTGCCGCAGACGTCACACTTGTAGTGCGCCTTCACGCCGGTCTTCTCGCAGGTGGCGGGCACCTCGGCAACTGCCTTCAGATCATGGCCGAGGGCGGCGATCGTCTCGGGCTCCTCGATCTCATGTCTGGCAGCCGCGTCCTTGAAGAGCTTGCCGCAGGTCTCGCACTTGTAGTATGCCTTCACACCGTCAGTCTCGCAGGTCGCGGACACGGCAGCGACAGCCTCAACCGTGTGGCCGAGCTTGGCAATCGCTTCGGGCTTGGCAATCTCATACTTCGCCTCGGCGTCGCTGAAGAGCTTGCCGCAGGCTTCACACTTGTAATACGCCTTCACACCGGCGTCCTCGCAGGTGGCGGGAACCTCGGCGACCGCCTTCAGGCTGTGGCCGGCCGGGATCGCTTCAGGCTCTTCAATCTCGGTCTTGCCCTCAGCGTCGGCAAAGAGCTTGCCGCAGGTTTCGCACTTGTAGTACGCCTTCACGCCGTCTTCCTTGCAGGTGGCAGGCACTTCGGCGACTTCCTTGAGCGCATGGCCGAGCGCTGGGATGGCCTCGGTCTCTGTCTCGCCGCAGATCGCGCAGGTGCGCGCCTGCTCGCCGTCTTCGTCACAGGTGGGCTCGCTCACGGTCTCCCACTCGCTCCAGTCGTGGTCATGCGGGCCGGCAACGAGCACAGCGGCTTCGTTCGTGGCATAATCCAGAGCGGAGAGATAGAAGGTCTCCTGCTCGCCGACGTTCAGCGTGACGGTGTGACTCTCGCCCGCCGCGTCATCCGCAAAGAGCAGCGGCTCACAGAGATCGTTGCCCGCTTCGTCCACGGCATAGATCGCCGCGAGATACTGGTTGTCCGTGATGGTGGCGGTCACATCGCCGGTCTCGGGATCATATTTGACGTCCTCAATCATGGGCGCCGCGCCGTCCACCACGCAGGGAACGGTGTACGCAAGGTACTGCGCACCGTCGGAGACGATCTCTTCCGGCGTCATGCTGCCGAGCGCGTCCTCACCATAGGGGAGGTTGGCGTAGAACTCGAGAACGACCGCAGTATCGTCCGCCACGGGAACAGGTTCCTCACTGTTATAGCTGTCCATGCCGTCAAACAGGAACCAGGCATAGTTCGTGAAGGCGCCCTGTTCGGGATCATAGATGGTCTTTTCGCAATATGGGGTGTCGTCCACGAAGTAGATCTCACCGGTCTCGGCATTGCGCGCGATCATGACAATGTGGCGCGCGTTGCGGATGATGGTGGGAACAACAAGCATATTGGTGAAATACGCGCTGTCGGTGTTATTGGACACGGCAATGCGCGCATCGCTGTAAGCGCCGTCCTCGGGATAGCCAAACGGCGCGTCACCGGCATAGAGCTGCGGGTTATACTCCCCGTCGATCAGGTATGCCATCGTGGGAACGGTGTCGATCTCCCAGTCAACGTAGTCCATCGGGTCCTCGGAATATTCGGGATCGACTTCCACATTCATCAGATCGCGCCAGTCATGCGTCTCCAGAATCGGAGCGGCAGACCAGTCGCCGTAGAAGCCAAGGAAGGTGACGTGAGCAAGCTCTTCGTCCTCCAGGTTCATGAAGTAGACATAGCCGTCGATAAAGGCGCCGTTTTCAAAATAGGCGTCAAGATAGCCTTCCTTCATATCATCGGTAAGCGTGATCGTCACAGTGACGGTCTTCTTCTCACCGGCGGCGAGGGTGACGGTCTCGGGCGCGTCGATGGTGTAATCCACGCCCTCCTCGAGCAGCGCGCTGCTCATGGCGTTGTAGATATGGATGTCGGGCTCCTCATCCGTGCCGAAGTTGCCGCCGGTGACGTTATCTGCAAGCACGTCCGCCATCACGGCATAGGTGCGCTCGGCGTCAGAGGTGTTTTCCAGATCGGCGGTGATGGTATAGACGCCGGACTTCGCCGGATCGTCGCCAAGCTCCGCGAGCGGATCCGCAATGTCGAGCACGGAGGTATAGGCCGCCGCAACGTCCATCAGGCCCGCGCCCTGCTGACGGGGGCTGTAGGGAATGAAAGTGTAATCACCGTTCTCATCCTGCGCAGGATAGCCTTCCTCATCCCGGATGACGTCCGCCGGAAGCACATAGGCATGGGAAACGGCACGGCTGCGGGCGATGGCCGCGGCCTCCGCCTTGCTGAGGTCGGGATCGTCGGCGCAGAGCGCTTCCAGCAGAGCCGCATAGCCGCCGGCAGCGTTCGGAGAGGACATGGACGTACCGGACATGACCTCATAGCCATTCTCCGTGCCGGCAGAGACGGAATTGACATTGCCGCCGACGCCGGCGATGGTGGGCTTGATCTGCAGGTCGTTCGTCGGACCCCAGCTGCTGAAGGTCGAAACGCTCCAGGCGTCAGGATTCTCCATGATCGACTTCTCGCTGTCCACATGGAAGGTCTTCGTCTCAGCAGCGGCGAGCGCAGCGCCTGCCTCCTGCGGCGTGAAGACCGAGGGGATCACATGGTCGTCAATGGCCATGGAGACCAGAGAACCGGCCTGATTGTTATAAATCACCACACCGATGGCGCCGGCAGCCGCAGCCGTGGCAACCTTCTCGGCGAATGTGATATCGCCGCGGGAGATGACAGCGATCTTGCCCTTGACGTCGATATCAGCATAGTCATCGGCTGCGCCGAGACCGGGAACCATGACATACTCCAGATCCTGACCCGCAAAGGCGTCCAGGAAAGCGGTGCCGTTGCTGTCGAGGTAGGGGAAGCTCTCTTCCCCGACGGTAATCATGTATGCCGGATACTGCGCGTTTTCCACCGCAGCCACGGCAACGTTGCCGTTATAAGAGGCGGGAGCGCCCAGAACACCGTAGTCAGTATAGTCTGCTTTGACATAGCCGCCGCCCGTCCAGTTCTGGGCATACTCGGCCATGCTGCTCTCGTTGCCGGCGGACATGCAGCAGATGACGCCGGCATTCTCAAGGCGATGATAAATCTGATCGTTGAGCGCAGACTCATCGTTCTCCACAAAGCCGTTGGGAGAACCGAGGGACATGTTAATCACGTCCGCGCCGAGCTTAAACGCATCCTCAAGCGCGGCAATGTAAATATCAGAGCTTGTGGTGTCCGCGTCTGAGGGGAAAACCTTCATGGCGAGAATCTGCGCATCGGGCGCACTGCCATGGAAGGTGACCTCACCCTCGTCGGTCACAGCATAGCCCGCAGCGATGCCGGCGACATGAGAGCCATGGCCGGAGTGATCGTCAGAGGCGTCGTTGTCGCTGTCGGCATAGTCATACGCAAACGGGATCTTCGCGGACAGGTAAGTGCCGTGTCCGATGTCCACGATCTGCTTGAGCGTATCGACCTTCTCAAGCGCAGGCGTCTGCAGCATGCCGTCATAGACCGCGAAGGCCTCGTGGTCGGCGGTGATGCCGGTGTCCAGCACGGCGATGACCTTGCCGGAGCCGTCCGCGCCGAGATACTGGCTCAGCGCGGAGGCGCCGATCATATCAGAGGCGCTCACAGCGCTCGGCTGCGTTTCAGGCAGACGGTACTCCCTCGCGATGATAATCTTCTCAACACCGGGCAGAGCCGCAACCTTGTCCAGATCCGCAAAGTCCATCGTGACGGACATGCCGTTGAGCAGCGCAGTATATTCAAAATTGACCTTGTAGCCAATCTGCTGCGCCTCCATCTTGGTCTTGACTGCGCTGTGCTCACGCATCAGCTTGCCGTCCGTGTTGATGACGCGCTGAATCAGGCCGCGGTTTTCCGCGGTGGGCTGGCTCTTCGTGAGCACAATGGCGCGGACCTGATCGCCCGGCTTGTACTGACTCTTGTACAGCTCCTGCAGCGACTGCACGCGCGGATTGTCGATTCCGCTGAGCACGCGTTTGCTGCCCTCATCAGACTTTGTGTCTGCCGCAAATGCAGATGCGCAGAGCGAAAACAGCAGCACCAGCACCAGCAGAGCAGACAACACTCTTGTCTTTCTCATCGGTTCTCTCCTCTCTTATTTTCGTGACCCAAAGGAATCACAATTCTGCTTTTTATTTTACCATTATTGTAGAATATTTCAACCGATATTTTGATTTACAGCCATTATCGCAGATGCAAAACCCCGTCTGCTCTCCGAAAAAGCAGACGGGGTTTGATATCATTCCAAATTACACGCTGCAGCCCCAGCTTCTCAGAATCTGAAACGCAAGCTCCTCGGAGATGGTGGTGAGCCTCTCCCAGCATCCCTGCCCGATATAGATTGCTCTGGCATAGGACTCATACTGCGGTCCAAGCGTCTCCCAGACCTTTGTTTTGCGGCTGATTGCCATCGGTTCGCCGTCCGGCGGACATCTGACCAGCACTTTCATCTCTGCGTCATACTCATATTTGTTCCGCGCACTCTTCTCCGCTTCTGACGGTTCCTCCAGCAGGTCAATCGCCATCAGGTATTTTGTGACGCGCGCCATTGCCAGATCATCCACATGGTCAAGGCGGGTAATGTCACTGTTGTGCCGCAGATCCGCAAGCTTCACCGCCCGGGCAATGGGGTTGTCCTTGATTTTGGCGACATAGTTCATATACGGTACTGCCGGATCATGTGTCATGAGCGCAATGGCATCCACGGCGTCGCTGCGAAAGCCCATCTCCCGCAAGTCCTGAATCGTGTAGTCCGTGTCCTCCACCACATCGTGAAGCAGCGCGGTCACGGTTGTGGCTTCGTCGGTCATCTGCTCTGCGAGATGGATCGGGTGAAAGACATAGGGCATGCCGCTCTTGTCCGTCTGATCCCTGTGCGCCTCAAAGCAGAGCTTCATGGCTTTCTTCGTCTGTTCTGTATAAATCAAGTCTATCGCCCCCTTTATTTTCATAATAAACTTTTCAACTCCGCTGTGCAACAGCGCGATCGCAAAAAGTCACGCAATCATTGAGATTGCATGACTTTTCTCTGGTGGAGGGAAGCGTCTGATTTATCATTGCTATTATCCTGTTGGAATCAAACAGGGTCAATATGCACGCAGAATCTGATCGAGTACGCGGCCGCAGCTTTGGCGAAGGGTTTCGCCGGAGAGGCGACCGGTTTTGTATGCCTGCAGCAGCGCTTTCACCGCCTTTTTTCCGCCGGGCATGATGAGATCGATGCCTGCGTTGAGACAGCCCGCCTCATCCGCGCGATCCTCGCCGGTGGAGAGCCAGTCGGTCATGACAATGCCGTCAAAGCCCCACTCCCCTCTCAGAATGTCCGTGCAGAGTTCCCGGCTGTTGGCGCAGTAGACGCCATTGATCTTATTATAGGCAGACATGGCCGCCTTCGGCCGCGATTCCCGCACGGCGATCTCAAAGCCGCGGAGATAAATCTCACGCAGCGTGCGCTCATCCAAATCGGCGGACATGTAATAGCGGTTTTCCTCCTGATTGTTGGCGGCAAAGTGCTTGATGGTGACATAGTTTCCGGGCGTTTCCTGCACGCCGCGGGTAACGGCGGCGGCGAATTTGCCGGAGAGCAGCGGATCCTCGCTGTAGTACTCATAATTGCGTCCGCAGAGCGGATTGCGCACGATGTTCAGCGCAGGAGCCAGCCACCATGTGACGCCGTATTCTGTCATCTCGGCGCTGACCGCCCGGCCGATCTCCTCGGCAAGGGCGGTGTTCCACGTCTGCGCCACCGCCGCCGCGACGGGAAAGCCGGTGACATATTGATACAGCAGCTGCTCCTTTTCCGGGTTGCCCAGCAGCAGCTTTCGTACAAAGTCCGGAAGGAACTCATAGAGGGAGATGGCGGCGTCCACCGCTTTGATCTTCCCCTTTTTGTCGATGGTGGAGCGGCGCTGGATGCGCAGACCTGCGGGGCCGTCGCAGAGCTCCCGATTGGGAATGCCCTGCTCGATGTAATCCGTGGTCATGTGACCCACCGCGCCGGGCACGCGAAAGCCCTTGTTCTCGCCGAACAGGCCGGTACCGGCGCAGAACTTCACCATGTTCTCCGGAGAGAAGCGTCGGAGAAGCGCCTCTCTTTGCTCCGAGAAGACCTCTTTTTTCGGCGCGTAGTCATAGGAAACCGTCTGAAACATGGCAGGGTCGATCTGCAGCGTCGGCAGGTCGGCGGGCAGCGATTCGTCGGGAATCTCTGGCGCGGACAGCTCACAGATCGGCTTCTTTGCCGCGCAGAGATTCTTATGGTGGCTGAGCACCACGCGCTCCGGGAGCGTCAGTTTTGCCGCCGGGACAGTATTGCAGGAGCAATCGCCAACATGGACAGTGTAATCCCCGGCCTCCAGATAAGTCTCAGCAGTCTCCTCATCGTAGCTGGAAAGCGCGGAGAGCGGGAAGCGCAGAGATAGCGTCTCCGTCTCGCCGGGCGCGAGCAGCGCGGTCTTGCCGAAGGCGGCCAGACGCTGCGCTTCCTTCTCCAGCCCTGCCTGCGGGCAGCTGACATAGAGCTGCACGACCGCTTTTCCGCTGAAGGTCTCCCCTGTGTTCATGACTGCGGCGGAAAGAAGCACGTCTGCTCCGGATCGTTCAGCCTTTTTTATTTCTACTGCAAAGTCTGTATAGCTTTTTCCGTAGCCAAACGGATAGCGCGGCTCGACGCCGAAGCGGTCGAAATACCGGTAGCCCACATAGATGCCTTCCCGGTAGAGGGCGTGGTTCGGATCTTCGGCATAGGGGCCGAACTCGCCGCTGAAGGGAATGTCCGCATAGCGCTTCGGCCATGTCACAGCGAGCTTTCCGGAGGGGGTGCGTGCTCCGATGAGCACCGCGGCAAGGGCGTTGCCGCCCTCCATGCCAAGCTGGCTCATATAGGCCAGCGCGTTGATCCCGGGGATCACATCCAGCGGCGAGAGGTCGATGACGGCGCCGGTATTCAGCACCAGCACAAACCGGGCATAGCGCGCGGCGCAGAGGCGAATGTTCTCAATCTCCGTATGCGTGAGGCGAAAGCTCCCCGCCTCGTCCTTACGATCGCGTCCCTCGCCGGACTGGCGGGAGAGAATATAGATGCAGGCGTCCGTGCTGCTTTCCTGAATCTCCTGCTCGGTGATGCGTGCGCCGCTGGGATAGCGATATTCCGCCGCCATCAGCTCGGCGAGAACATGGGCATTCAGCTTCCGGAGCTTTTTGCGGCCCGCGCGGAGGAAGGCGTCCTTTCCCTGCTTCCATTCGGCGTCATAGCGGGCGATCCAGTCCTTGGTCGTGATCTCGAAACCGGCGTTTTCCAGCCCCTCCAGCGCGTTCACCGCGTGGCGGACGTTGACCTCGCCGCTGCCGCTGCCGCCCTGAATCGTGTAGGCCGCGCCCGCGCCGAAGAGCGCGAGTCGGCAGGGGCGGAGCGGAAGCACACCGTCGTTTTCCAGCAGGACGATGCCCTCGGCAGCGGCTTCAAACGCCAGCGCCTGATTCTTTTTTTCCCGTTCGGTAACGGCATCAGAAAGGCTTGCTTTCGTCTGCATGGCTTTCTTCCTTTCCCGTAAGTTTTTGAAGATCATAGGCGTCCGCAAGCAGCTGACCGCCCTTTGCGTTTGGGTGGAGGTGATCTCCCTGATGCAGACCGTCCGCAAAATAGAAGCCGTCCTGCCGCTCCTCGCGCACCACGGTCTCTGCGTCAAACAGGTAATCAAAAATGCCTGCGCTGCGAATCCAGTCGTTGAGCTGCAGGCGCAGCGCCTCCATCTCCCGGTTGTATCTGCCCATCGTAATCGAGACGCCGAGGCGCGGCGTGATGGTCTGCATCACAACACGCACGCCGCGCTCGTGCAGCGCGTCCGACATGGCGGTGATAGCGTTCTGATAGGCTCTGAGGCTGATCTGTCTGGCGGTTTTCTCATTCCAATAGGACACATCATTGACCCCGAGGCCAAGGATGACCGCGTGCAGGTTCGGAGTCTCCAGCACATCCCGTGCAAAGCGCGCCGTGCCCATATCGCTAAACACCGGGCCGAAGACCCCCTCCGGCTCATAGAGCAGGCAGTTGCCGGAAATGCCGGAATTGAGCAGCACATACTGGCCGGGATAGGCCTCAGAAAGACGCTTGGCCAGCGGCTTCGTCCAGCGGCTCAGGGCAGTGATGCTGTCGCCAAAGGCGACGATCGCCCCGGCGAGCTCCTCCGTCAGCAGCTCCACAGCCTCGATGGCAGGGATGCCGTTATAGGCGCCGAGCACCTTTGCCAGCAGCGGTTTGCGCTGCGGCAGATCGCCCGCGGTCTCTGTCTGATTGCCGGGCAGGAGCGTCGCGCCCTCCTCGATCATGTTGTTGTCCAGAATGGCGTTGGTATAATACAGGCGAATCTGCACTTCCCCGCCCCGCTCGACCGGGAGCGCGCAGGGATCAGAGACCGTGACGCCGCCGGTGGGAATTACAAAACATTGCTGCCCGTTCAATGTGATTGGGCAGGACTTCCCCGCCGCAAAGACGCGCACCGCGCCGATCTCATACGGCGTGCTGCCGAAGCGGTTGGAAAAGCGAAGACGCAGCTGCGTGCCGGACGCCGGCACGGGAATGGTGAACGCCACGGTTTTGTTCCAGCCGAAGGCTTTGCCGTTTAGAAATGAGCGCGTCATGGCCTGACGCCAGATCGTGGCCCAATGCGAATTCATGGTCTTCCCTCCCCGTGCAGGCGAAACGCCTCGCCGATGGAGCAGGCGGTCACATCGTCGTGGGACGCAACCGTCTCGCAGATGCGGCGGAACTTGCCCCAGCTGCTTTCATTCGTGCCGAAATCGAGCTCATACCCGTGGGCGAACATGAGAAAGAACAAATCCTCCTCCGCCTCCATGCGAAAAAAAGCATCCAGACGATCAAACGTCTTTGCGGAGATATGCCAGCAGCTGAGCGGCATTTGAAGCGGGTCGTCCGGGAAATGAAAGCCCGGTTTGCTCGTCGCCAGTCTCGCATACTGTACCCCGGCTGCCTGCAGCGCCGCGCGGCTCTGCTTTGCGCCGACGCCGTAAGGATAGGCAAAGCCGGTGACGGTCTGCCCGAAGGTTTCAGACAGGGCTTTCACGTCCTCGGCAATCTCCGCTCGACGCTCGTCCTCCGTGCGCTTTGTCAGATTCACATGATGGCAGGTGTGGGAGGCGATCTCAAAGCCCTCGTAGACCTGCCGAACCTCATCCGCCGGGATGCGAAAATGCGGCACATAGGGCAGCAGATGGCGCGCGTTGGGGTCGAAGGACGCGGCTGGCCTTTCCGTCATACCGAGATTACCGATCCGCCCCTCCCAGGTTTTGTCTCCGAAGAGACCGGAATTGAGGTGGAACGTGGCGCCGAGACCGTATTCCCTGAGAATCTCGATGATTTTCTTGTCCTGCTCCAGCCCGTCGTCAAAGCTCCAGGCAAAATATTTCTTTCCCATCAAAGTGCCTCCTTGAAGAACGCGTCCATTTTCGTAAAGGCCTCCCGGCTCTCCGGGTACATGGGATACATGACGAAGAACACATGCGGCAGCTTGCGCTCGTCTCCCTTCGGGAAGTTCAGGAGCGCATGCGGCGTATCCGCTTCCGCGAGCAGCCGCTCCAATTTCAGCGTGTCCCTGCCGATCAGATCCTCCGCGCTGGTGACGAGAAACAGCGGCGGGAGCTTTGCCTCCCGGAGCAGCAGCGCCGGGTCGAGCAGGTATGGTTCATAGGTCTTTCCCCGGTCGTTTTCATCCGTGACCACGCTGTTGATCGCGCGCATGAGATCCTGCCGCTGGGTGTCCAGCATGATGGAGACGAGCCCCGCCGCGCGGATTGGAAAGCCCGCGCCTTCGATACAGAAAGCCTGCTGCAGCGCCTCGCTCTCATTGAGGCTCATGGCAAAGAGGCTCAGCAGCGCACCGGCGGAGTCGCCGGTGAGGACGCAGCGATGCAGATTCAGATGGTATTCCGCAGCGTGACCATTCAGATGCCGCAGCGCGGCCATCACATCGTCAATCTGATGCCAGAGCGTGGTCTCCGGGATGCGGCGATAGCTGAGACTGACCACGCGGTAACCCAGCCGCGCCCACTCGTAGTTGAAGTTGACATTGACCTCCTTGTAGCTGGCAAAAAGGCCGCCGCCGTGGATGTTGATGAGCACCGGCGCGTCTGCGGGCAGATCCGGCAGCTCGTAAATGTCGAACAGATGTCCCTGCTTCCCGTCTTCGATATAGGGAAGATCGCGGATGATGCGCAGGTCGCTGAGATCCTGCACCTGCTTTTTCAGACGCTTCGCATCGCCGGATTCAAACACGTATCGCCAGAGTAAAACACCGAGTCTGGACATGGGTCAAACCTCCTTTTCGCCGAGGATCTGAATCAGATCCGCTTCCATTTTGGGGAACCACCATTCGAGGTATCCGGCTTTTGTCGGATGGATGGAATCGTACATATAAAAGTCGTAGGTATCCGGGTCGATGGCGTTGAACGCCTCGTCGGTATAGAGATCGATCACGCCGATGCCCCACTCGTCGCGCAGCGCATACAGCCGCTCGACCATGGCGGCATAAGCGTCGCTGTCGTAATAGGAACCGGTGTAGAACACCACCGGGCAGTTCCATGTTTCCTGAGTATATTGAATGATCCATTCCATCGCGCCGGTGACGGTTTTGAGGTTCCCGTCGCCGATCTCCCCCAGCGGGAGCTTCATGGTGGCGTCATTGGTGGAAAGCTGCACCACCACGCAGTTGATCTGCGCATTGGGATCAATTTGCTTGAGGCGTTTCACATAGCTGTCGCCGTTGCCGAAGAACAGCAGCGCGGGCAGGGAGGGCTTGTCCGCAAGCGTCGTGCCGCTTTGGGCTTCCTTGATGGCGTTCACGCCGTCCAGCGCTGAAAAGAGCTCCACGAAGGACTGGCTCTCCGCCGCGGCGCCCTCGGTCACGCTGCTGCCGAGAAAGAGGATGCTCTTCCCGCGCAGCACAGACGCTTCGTTCGCCTGAAGCTGAGAGGCGTCATATTCTGAAGCGTTTCCGGGCGCGTCCGCGCGTTTTTTCGTTTCGAGGGCAATATAGCCCTGCACCGCGAGATAACCCGCGAGCAGAACCGAAAGCAGGATCAGCAGGCCTTTCCAAAAACGCTTTTTCATAGCGCTCCCTCCCCAATTATTCTGTTTTCAGTATAGAAAAGTTCAAGAAGCAATGATATAATAATTTTGTTGTTTTTATTGTATTTTTGCTCATTTGGGAGGGAATTCCATGCCGGATACCGTTCATCAGCTGCTGCGCGACTCCGAAGAGAATTATCTGAACACCAGCTTCTGGGAGGTACATCCGCTGTTTCTGCTGGTGCAGAACGGCGAAACGGATCAGCTGCGCGACAGGCTGCACCTCCAGCTGGAGCGCTTTCCCTCCGGACGCATCACCAGGGACGAGCGAAAGCAGCTGGAATATTTGACCGTGAGTCTGGTGAATACCTTTATGATCGCAGCCATTCAGGGCGGCGTCTATCCGCCGGACGCAAACGCCGCGGCAGACCGCGCGCTGCGCCGTCTCAGCCAGATCAGAACTGTGACGGAGATCCCCTCGATTGTGAACGAGGCTGCCATGCGCCTCTGCGAAATGGTGCGTAACGCCAAACGGCAGGACACCGGCAACATCCATGTGGAAAAGGCAAAGCAGTTTTTATCCACGCACTTAACGCAGGAGGTGCGAGCAGAGGATGTCTCCAAGGCGGTGGGCGTGAGTTCGTATCATCTGAGCCGCCTGTTCAAATCCCTGACCGGGCAGACCATGCGGGAGTATTTGACCCGCGCGCGCATTGAAGCAGCAAAGCAGCTGCTCGCCGCGAGTGACCGCAGCATCCCGCAAATTGCCTCCCTGCTCCGGTTCTGCGATCAGAGCTATTTCACATGCATCTTCCGGAAGCAAACCGGAATGACGCCGGGGCAGTACCGAAAAGAGAATCAAAGGTAATAAAAACACGAATCGCCTGTT
This sequence comes from Oscillospiraceae bacterium, assembly GCA_045546715.1. Lineage (GTDB taxonomy): Bacteria > Bacillota > Clostridia > Oscillospirales > Oscillospiraceae > CAG-103. Next base: position 17,090 of record JAZQDI010000044.1, read on the forward strand.
CTTCCAAACAATAACAGACGATTTTGGCAGGGGAAAAGGCTTCAAAATATCACATTTTCAGCTCGTTGGGGAGGGATTGGGGCATCCGGAGATACCGCGCTTCAGGATGGAAAACGGGACTGCTGCGTACTGCAGCAGTCCCGTTTCAGGTTTTTGGACGATCAAAAGGTCAGGTTCGAGGACCAGCCCTTGAAGAGGCTGCGGATGATGTTCTGGAACAGCTCGTGCAGCCAGTCGAAGTTAAAGAGCTGATTCCAGATGGACTGGTTATACCCCGGGTCAGTCGTGGGGGCGGGAATCTCGGGCATGGCGGGCGCCGTAGTGCCGAAGTATTCGGCGGCAGCGCGAATTGCCGCAGGAACCTGAATCAGTCCATAGCCGTATTCGACGTCATAGCCCTCGTCGCCAAGATCGAGGCAGGACGCCTTCAGGATGGCCTTGAAGTCATCGGTGTTCATCTCGGGATGTGCTTCCTTCAGCAGCGCGGCAAGGCCCGCCACAAAAGGCGCCGAAAAGCTCGTACCGCTGGAAACGCTGACGGTGCCGCGCTGGCCGAGGCTGTAAACATCCTCACCGGGCGCCGTGACGAAAATACTCTTGTTGCGGTGCGAGGCGGTGCGAGAAGGAACTGCGCTCCATCCCCTTGTTGATGCTGCCGACGCCGATGGTCTCCTCGAGCGCGCCGGGATAGTGCAATGCCGTGCTGCCGTCATCGCCGGTCGAGCAGACGATGATGACGCCCTTGCTGACAGCGTAACGGACGGCCTCGCGGATGCCCGTTGTGGGCGTTCTGGAGCCGGAGCTGTAGTTGATCACGTCGCAATGAAATTCGTCTACCGCAGCGTAGATTGACTTCGCACTCACGCCGTAGGCGGTGGAGCCGTCGTTCGAGGTCTTGATCGGAATAAGCGTCACGCCGGGCGCGACGCCCGCAATGCCGACGCCATTGTCCTGCGTTGCGCCGATGATGCCGGCGATGAAGGTGCCGTGACCGTTTGAATCCTCGGTAGACTGGCCTTCGCTGACCATGTTCTTGCCGGGCAGCAGGCGGTCGGCGTCAAAGTCGCCAGTATTCGTATAAATGCCGCCGTCGAGAACCGCGACACGAACGCCTCTGCCGGTCAGGCCGCTCTGCCAGGCGGCTTCCATGCCGATCATCTTCATGCCCCACTGGCGGGAGGAATAGGGATCGTTTGTCAGGCCTGCGGCGAGCACCTGCGCGCTGTCAGCGTCCTGAAACTGATAATCGATGGGCAGATTCTCCGCGTCAGCCGCCAGCACGGACAGGCCGAACAACGGGACGACCATGCAAAGCGCCAGCAGCAGAGAAATCAGTTTTTTCATGTTGAAACCACCAGATCAATACACTCGTTATTTCGACGCTGCAATTATATCATAGTTCCCGGAATCTCAGCAAGACTATGCTTATAATCAAACCACCCCGGCGCTTCTGCGCCGGGGTGTTGGATCGGGAGACTTACTTTTTCAGCTCCATATAGCGGTTCAGTACCGCGGCCAGCTGGGCTCTGGTAGAGAGTCCCTGGGGAGCAAAGGTGCCGTCGCCCATGCCTTTGACGATGCTATTCTGCACTGCCCAGGCCACGGCGGGCACCGCGTATTCGCTGATGCTGCCCGCGTCCGCGAACGCCTTCAATGCGTCGGTGTTCTGGACGGTCTGCTTGGAATACCGATACAGCATAGCCACCATCTGCTCGCGGGTGATGTTGCTGTCGGGATCGAAGGTGGTGGCAGAGGTGCCATTGACCACACGGTTGTTGTAGCACCAGGTCACGGCGTCCTGATACCAATCGGCCTTCAGGTCCGTGAAGGGACTGCGCATGTTAGACACATCCGGTTTCCCGGCCATGCGATAGATCACAGCGGCGAACTGGGCGCGGGTGGTAGTGGCATCAGGCGCGAAGAGGCTTCCTCCTACGCCCTCCATGATGTTATGCTCCCAGACATAGTAGACTTTGGGATAATACCAGCTGTCCTTGGCCACGTCCTTGAAGGGGAATTCCTTCGCGGGCTCCGGAGAGGCGGTGGGCTCTGCAGTCGGTTCCACAGTAGCAGCGGGCGTGGGTTCGACCGTTGCAGTCGGCGTCGGCTCTACAGTGGCAGTGGGCTGGGGATCATCGGCGCTGCGCTCAGGGAGCGCCTTGAAGATCTGGTCTGCAATGTAGGCATGACCCGCCTCGTTGGGGTGCGTGCCGACCAGCATCATGACATAGAGGCCATCTGAGGCGGAGAGATCGGAGAGCGCCGGAAAACCGAAAACTTCTGTATCCGTGATATCGACATACGTATAATTGAAATGCTGGGGACTGAGCATGCTGATATAGAGGTTGATGTCCGCGATCACCGGATCAATGAGACGGCCGATCTGCAGGAAAGAAGCCGATTCACTCAGCTGAATCTCCCGGAAGGGGTTATAAAGGCCGAGCGCAAGGACGGTTGCGTCCGGATTCAGCTCGTGGATGGTGGAAAGGATCGCTTCCCAGTTCTGTCGGAAGGCGATCTCGCTTTCTGCGAGGGTGGAGAGCGCAGCAGTCATCACCTGCGGCAGCTTTCCGAGCGTCTCCAGCGTTGACAGCATCTCAGCAAAGGCTGCGCCGATGCTGCCGCCGTGTTCCGCGAGAAGCGCTTTCAAGCGGGCAGTGATGCTGTTTTCAGAGTCGCTGCTGTAGACGTTGGTCAGTGCGTTATGCATGGTCTTCAGCATCAGATCGTTGGAGCCGATGTTGATCGTGATCAGATCCGCCTGCTTTACGCTGTCCACATACTGCTGGCGAGAGGCGAGAAATGCGTCCATGTCCATGCCGAGATTGGTCGCAACCAGAAGCTCGGTATAGTCATCGCCGTTGTAGCTCTCGTCCAGCATCATGCGCAGCTCGGTGCTGCGCATACCGGAGCGGGACAGAGAGTTGGTCTTTTCCGCGCCGATCGCTTTGGAAACAATCTCCGGGAAGCTGTTGACAACCAGCGTGCCATCATTCAGACCGACAACTATTCCGTCAACGATAGCGGGGCCATCGGGAGTAGAATAGGGGTAGGTAGACAGGCCGAAACCACCAGGAATGCTGTCACCGAGGACGGTGTAGGTGTCGTACTGCTTCACGGTTTCCTTGGTGGCGGCAAAGGCGGTAAAGCCAAACAGTCCCATGCAGAGAACTGCCGCCAGCACCAGCGCGAGGATGCGTTTGCTCTGTTTCATGATTTTTCCTCCTCTATTTTCTTTCTTTGTGTTCGTAATTATACTACCATATTATATTTCTAAAATAAAGGCAAAAAATCGCTGCAAAAACAAAACATATCTTTTTTCTTCTTCCGAAACTCAAAAACCATCGATATAACAACAAAAATCGCCTGTCTTTCCGAAGAAAAACAGGCGATTTTGGAGCCGCCTTCGACTTTGATACAATTTCGGAGGGGGGTGCAAATTTCGGCTCAGGGGGGTTCAAATTGAACGATTCCCTATTTCGGTAAATTATTATGTAAACCATGCCGGATTTACGTCATATAGAGCGTAATTCCGGCATGGTTATTCATAAAAAGTTGACCGTTACCTCCCCGGGGATGTTTCGCTCCGGGGAGTGCTTATGTATAATTACATTGGTTGGTTCATCACCGAAAATAGTTCACGCCTTCTGCTATTTATTCACAGACAGTTTCCTGAAATCGCATGAGGATGGTGGCAGTCTCGGCTCTGGTGGCGCTGCCCTTCGGCACCAGGGTCGTTTCGCTGCGGCCGGTGATCAGGCCCTCGGCGTTGGCCCACTGCATGGCCGCCTTTGCCCAGGGGCTGATCTGCTTGGCATCGGCGTAACCGGACAGGTCTGCAGTCATCCCGACGTTGTAATCTTTGTACCTGGCATAGCGCTGGAGCATGGCGGCGAACTGCTCTCGGGTGAGGGTGTCCATGGGGCCGAACTTCCCGTCGCCGTAGCCCTCCACGATGCCGTTGGCATTGGCCCAGAGCACCGCGTCGGTGTACCACTGACCTGCTTTCACATCGCTGAAGGGGTTCTTCCCCTTGACCTTGGGGGACTTCTCCATCCGATAGAGAATCGTGACCAGCATGGCGCGGGTGGTGCTGCCGTCGGGATCGAATTTGTCCTTCGACACGCCGTTCATGAGCTGATTTTCCACGGCGTAGTCCACCGCGCTGTGGTACCAGGCGTGCAGATCCACGTCCGTGAACTGCTTCGAGGGGCAGTCGTTGTCATTGCCGCCTAAGCTGGGGGCCTGCTCCAGGGGGTTCGGCACATAGACCGTGCGGTTGGAGGCCGGCTCGCCTGCGGCATCCACCAGAGAGAAGGAGACGCCCCGTAAGCCCTGCTGTGCCCCCTGCCTCCAGATGGGCTCCATGTCGATGTCGTAGTGGTAGATCTGCCCGGTGTAATCGTTGTCATCGGCATCGAAGCGCATCAGCTGTTCCCTGGTGGGCAGGCTGAAGGTCATGGTGCGCTCCTTGCCGCTGTCGCCATAGTCGAACACCGCCTGGATGACGGGGGTCTCCTGGCCGATGAGGGTGTTGTTCTCAATGGCGGTACTGACATAGTGTCTGCCGCCGATGACCACACTCTCGGCGCTAAAAGAGGTGTTGTCCGCTTTGAGTACCGCGGCGTTGACGAAGTCATCCATGTCGCCGTTATACTTGTTCACCTCAAGATCCACGATGACCTGGTGCTCTTTGTTGCAATCCCAGTTGGGGTTGGGCCGGACCTGGAGATGATCCACACGGCTGTCACCGGGATAGAGCATCGCGCCGGTGACATTCATGTGCTGCGCATCCCTTCCGTTGATCACCGGCGTCAGCTTGGTGCCGTTCTCGTCGGTGATGGTATACTGGGCAGAGGCGATGCCGGCGAAGCCGTAGTTTTTCAGCGTGGCGTAGATGTCGATCACCGGCTGGCCCTGCTGCATCAGGTAGTCGGGGATCTTCACGTCCGTCACCAGCATGCCGCTGTCGGCGTTCTGCTGCCAGGTGCGGATCTTGGTGTTTGCTTTCGGGTTGGTGCTGGGGGTGGTGTAGACCACGAAGAGCCCCGGAGACTTGCACTCGTTGGGATTGTAGGCCGCGGCGAAGACATTGACCTGCTCCCCCTTGGCAAATTTCAGCTCCAGAGGGCCATGGAGCTGGGTGACCACCTCGCCGGTCCATGTTTCCTCGGTGGTCAGGGTGTAGACCTGGAGCTTGTTGTCGGTCAGGGTGCTGGTGCCGGCGTCCACGTCCACGTCATAGCGCCCCACCACATCGATGATGTAGATGGCCGACTGGGCCTGGTTGGTAATCATGGCGTAGGAGTTGTCCACGGAGACGATGCCGTTGCCGCCCTGGACCTTCTCCACCACCCATTCGTAGCTGGAGCCGCTGGTCTTTTTGTTCATCCAGTAGACACTGTCACCGGCGATGAAGTAGTTGCAGCCGTTGAGATACTTCCAGTTGGTGACGAGGCTGTTGAAATCCACCCGGTCAGTGCCGATGTCCGCGGGGTCGATGAGGCCGTTGATGTCCACCCGGATGTTGCAGCGCAGGTCTCTGGCATAGAAGCCGTTGGCACCGTAGCCCTTCATCACCAGCCACTTGTCCGAGGAGGCATAGGGATCCGCCTGCCAGTAGGTGGGCTCGTTGGGGGCGATGACGCCGTTGGAGCAGATCTTGTTCTGGCCGAGATTCGTGTAGCTGCGCACCTCGGGGTTCCCGGGCTCACAGCTGGAGATCCAGTAGTTCGTGTAGGTGGGGACGGCACTGATGTAGCTCTTGAGGGTGTTGAACTGGGCGCCGTTGCTGTCCTGCAGCTGGGTGGCGGCGTAGGCCACGGAGCAGTAGGCCTCTCTGCCTGCGGGCATGGGAGCGCTGTAGAGCACCTGGCCCTGCTTGGCAGGATCACTGACCACCACAGAGCTCACGGTCTCGCTCTCGTCCACGTCCACCACCATGGCCACCACGTCGGTGCTGCGCATGCGCTCACTCTCCGGCAGGGTGCAGTCGGCCACGACGGCGCCGATGTAGACCTTGTCCCAATAGTTCGGGTCCCCGCGGTTGGTGTGGTTGGGAACCACCACGAACTCCGTGACGGAACGGGTCTCCCCCTCCGGCAGGGTGACCTTGTTATAACCCTGGTAGAAGGCGCCGGTGTCGGGGTCCTGCCGCTGATAGTAAATGTCCGTCCGCTTGCCGTTGGAGCAGATCCGGAACAGGGCGTTGTAGCTCTTGGTGGTGACCATCTGGATCTGGGTGTCGGGATAGATGTCA
>JAZQDI010000045.1:0-20413 GCA_045546715.1 Oscillospiraceae bacterium
AAGGCGCTGAACGTCGAAGAGATCGACGCCCACTACCTCTCTGAGGTCGTCACGCACTCCGACTTTACCGGCACCTATTCCCACGGCCTGTCCCGTCTGTGCATCTATCTGCGCCAGTACATGGCCAACGCCCTCATTCCCCAGCCCGACTTCCAGTGCGTGAGCGACAAGGAAGGCTCCCTCGTGTTTGACTGCGGCGGCGGCTCCGGCATCGCGGCGCTCAACCGCGTTTACGACGAGGTCCTCAAGCGCGCGAAGCAGTACGGCGTGGCCGCCGGCGTGGGCCGCAGCAGCGCCAACATCGGCTGCGGCGCCTACTATGGCCACCGCATGGCGGAGGACAACATGATCGGTATTGTTGTCTCCAACACCTATCCCTGCCAGGCTCCGTTCGGCGGCGCGGACCGTCTGATCGGCACCAACCCGATCATCCTCGGCTGCCCGACTACGAATCCCGCCCGCCCGATCGTCACCGACGTTTCCACCAGCGCCGTTGCCATCGGCAAGGTGCAGGCCTATCGCCGTGAGAACAAGGAAATGCCTCTGGGCTGGGCCAACGACTACGACGGCAACCCGACCACCGATCCGAACGTTGCCTACTGCGTCCGTCCCATGGGCGACCACAAGGGCTACGGCCTCGCTGTGTTCGTCGATATGTTCGGCGGCGTCCTGTCCGACGCTCTGACCAGCCCCGAGATTCCGTTCGTGGAGGATATGCAGCCTGAGAAGACCGGCTTTGCCGTCATCCTGCTCGACATCGCGCACTTCCTCGATGTCGACCGCTTCAAGGAGCACTCCACCATGTACGCCAGCATGATCAAGAACAGCCGTACCGCCACCGGCGTGAAGGAGATCTTCATGCCCGGCGAGATCGAGGCGCGTCTGCTCGAGGAGCGCAAGGTCACCGGCGTTGACTTCTCTGATGCCCTCGAGGCAGAGCTGACCGAGCTCGGCAAGAAGTGCGGCGCCATCGCACCGGACGGCACGCTCGCCGATCTGCTCGTCTGATTTCAGGTAACTGCCTGGCCGAACCTGCTTTTGCAGGTTCGGTCAACTTTTGAGCTGAGGCTCTCCTCAGCCGATTTCTCAATCAGGAGGATGATTGCATGGCAACCTATAATAAAATCACACCAGAGATTGCCGAGCAGCTGAAGGCTGTCGTCGGCGATAAGCGTTTCTCTGCCGGGGAGGCGGTAGACCCCAACTACAGCCACGATGAAATGCCGATTTACGGCAAGTTCTTCCCCGAAGTCACGGTGGACGTGGAGTCTACGGAAGAAGTCTCCGCGATCATGAAGATCTGCAATGACAATATAATTCCCGTCACCTGCCGCGGCGCGGGGACGGGTCTGGTCGGCGGCTGCGTGCCGCTCGCCGGCGGCGTTGTGCTCTGCACCCGCCGGATGAACAAGATTCTGCACTATGACATGGACAACCTCGTTGTCCGCATTCAGCCCGGCGTCCTGCTGAAGGACCTCGCGGCGGACGCGCTGGCCCACGGCCTCATGTATCCGCCCGATCCCGGTGAGAAGACTGCCACCGTCGGCGGCAACATCTCCACCAATGCCGGCGGCATGCGCGCCGTGAAATACGGCGTTACCCGCGACTATGTCCTCGCGCTCACCGTCGTCCTTGCGGACGGCCGCATCATTGAGCTTGGCAAGACTGTCTGCAAGACCAGCTCCGGCTACAGCCTGCTGCACCTGATGGTCGGCTCCGAGGGCACGCTCGGCATCATCACCGAGATGACCATGAAGCTCATTCCGAACCCGGTGTGCGACGTCAGCTGCCTCGTGCCGTTTGCGGCCGTGGAGGAGTGCATCAAGTTCGTCCCGCAGATCAAGCTTGCGAACCTCGATCCGCAGTCCATTGAGTTCATGGACGCCGATATCGTCACCTCTTCCTCCGCCTTCACCGGCATTCCCACGTTCCCGGAGCGCGTGAAGGAGGCGGACGTCGGCGCGTCCCTGCTCGTCACCTTCGTCGGCGCCGACGAGGACGAGCTTGACCAGAAGCTCATCAAGCTCGGCAAGATCGCCGAGGAGGCCGGTGCGCTCGATGTTCTCGTCGTTGCCACCTCATCCAACAAGAAGGCCGCCTGGGCTGCGCGCAGCAGCTTCCTCACCGCCATCGAGGCCGACACGAAGCTCCTCGACGAGATGGACGTCGTTGTCCCCGTCGACAAGATCCCCGCGTTCCTGCTCTATATCCGCAGCCTCGGCGACGAAGAGGGTCTCACGATCCGCAACTTCGGCCACGCCGGCGACGGCAACCTGCATATTTACTGCTGCTCCAACGATCTGGAGGAGGACGAGTTCAAGCGCCGCACCAAGATCGTCATGGACAAGGCCTATGCCAAGTGCGCCGAGCTGGAGGGACAGGTCTCCGGCGAGCACGCCATCGGCCACGCGAAGATGCAGTATCTGCGCGAGTCCGTCGGCGAGGACGTGTTCCAGCTCATGGGCGACATCAAGCGCGTCTTTGACCCGAACTACATCCTCAATCCTGGCAAGGTCTGCGACGCGTCCCTCGCCCGGTGAGAAGAAAGGAGAACGATATGCTGAAAATACTTGTTTGTGTCAAGCAGATCCCGGACGTCGATCTCGTGAAGATGGACCCGGAGACCGGCAATCTGGTTCGCGCCGGCGTTCCCACGCTCACGAACCCTCTGGATCTCAACGCGCTGGAAGCGGCGGTTCGTGTCAAGGAGCAGTATGGCGGCGAGGTCACCCTCATCACCATGGGCCCGCCCATGGCCGAGAGCACGCTGCGTGAGTGCCTGGCTGTCGGCGGCGACGACGCCGTCCTCATCTCCGGCCGTCCCTTCGGCGGCGCGGACACGCTGTCCACCAGCTATTCCATCGTGAAGGCCTCCGAGATGAAGGGCAAGTTTGACCTCATCTTCTGCGGCAAGGAGTCTCTTGACGGCGCCACCGGTCAGATGGCCTCCCAGCTGGCAGAGCGGTTTGACGCCTCTCAGATCTCCTGCTGCTACTCCATCGAGAACATTGCCGATGGCAAGATCCGCGCAACCCGCTCGCTCGAGAACGGCAAGGAAGTCGTGGAAGCCACGCTCCCGTGCCTGCTCACGGTGGAGAAGGACAATTTCTACGGCCGTCTGCCCAACCTGAAGGCCTATCTCGAGTCCAAGACCGCGCCCATCACGACCTATACGGAAAACGACATTGACGGGCTGGATCTGGAAAAGATCGGCGTTCCCGGTTCCGGCACCATTGTGCCGAAGATCTATCCGCCCGAGCTGCCTGAGCCCGGCCAGATCATCAGCACCGGCAGCGCCAAGTCCGACGCGAAGAAGCTCGTGGAGATCCTCGCGGAAAAGGGTTCGATTTAAGGAGGGCAAACCATGCAGAAATCTGATTATAAGAATATGTGGGTCTACATCGAGCACGACGGCAAGACCGCCGCGCCCGTGGGCCTGGAGCTCTGCTGCGAGCTGCGCAAGCTCTGCGACGTGACCGGCGATAAGCTCTATGCCGTCATCCTCGGCGACCTTCCGCATGAGGAATGCGACAAGGTGCGTGAGTGCGGCGTGGACGGCGTCATCTATGTCAGCGGCACCGGCTATGACTATTTCAACACCGACGCCTATGCCAATGCCTTCACCGTCCTCTCGAAGAAGTATAATCCCTCCGCCATCTTCGTCGGCGGTACGATCAACGGCCGCGATTTTGCGCCTCGTTTCGCCGTCCAGCTCGACACCGGCTGCACCTCCGACGCCATGGAGCTCGAGTATGATCCCGAGACCGGCGACATTCAGTTCATCGAGCCCGCCGTCGGCGGCAAGATCATGGCGGTCATCACCGTGCCCGTCCTGCGTCCTCAGGTCGGCACCATCCGTCCCGGCACGTTCAAATACGCGCCCACCGGCCGCAAGGCGGAGATTGACGTCATCTGCGAGGAGATCAACTTCGATCCCGAGGCCATCCGCTGCAAGCACATCGATTTCATTCCTGATGACATCGATCCCGAGCTGGACATTGCCAATGCCGACTGCATCGTCTGTGTGGGCAACGGTCTGAAGGATTCTGAGCATCTGGAGCGCTATCGCGAGCTCGCGAAGCTCCTCGGCGGCAAGATCGGCTGCACCCGTCCGCTGTTTGACCGCGGCATCCTGCCCTACAAGCTGCAGATCGGCCAGTCCGGCGTCATGGTCAAGACCAAGCTCTACATTTCCTTCGGCGTCTCCGGCGCGGTGAACCACACTGCCGGCGTCGATGCGGATCTGTTCATCGCCGTGGACAAGAACCCCGAGGCGCAGATTTTCAATTACTGCGACTACGGCATCGTCGGCGACATGGACGAGGTCTGTGACGAGATGATCGAGCTGCTGAAAGCGAGAAAATAATCAATCCGAATCAAAAAAAGGCTTGCTCTCAGGAGCAAGCCTTTTTTGTTATTCACATTTCAGATACATCACGCTGTAACCCGGCAGCTCCGCGCCGCCGCTGAACGTCACGCGCTGTCCTGTGAGCAGATCTGTCGCCGCGGCGCACCCGGCGTCAAACCGCGCGAAATAAGGATTCGCGTCCGCGTTTACGCACACGAGCACCTGCTCGTCTCCGCAGCGGCGGCGGAAGACCGTCTGAAGATTTGTGAGCACGAGATCCTGAAAGTCGCCTCTGCACAGTGCTGCGCTCTCCCGATGCGCCTTTGCCATCGCGGCGATCCGGTCTGTGAGATCATTCCATTCCGGCGTCTCGATTGCGGGGCGCAGGTTCCAGTCGCTGCCGTCCTGCTTTTTCGCCTCGAGTCCCCATTCGCTGCCGTAGTAGACGCAGGGAATGCCCGGCATGCCGAACACGAGCCCGTAGAGCAGGGGGAGATGGTTCGGGTCGGTCAAAATGCTCGCCGCGCGCGTCACGTCGTGGTTGTCGGCAAAGCAGAAGAGATGCTTTCCTTTGTAGAGCGTCCACGGCTCCGGGCCAAACTGCCGCTTGAGACTGTGCACAATCTCAAAGAGATTCCGGCTGTTGAGCGCTGACCACAGCCCCTTGTAGCACTCATAGTTCGTGCAGCTGTGGAGCATTTCGTCGTTTACCCAGCGGTTATAATCCCCGTGCAGCGTCTCGCCCAGGAGGAAAAACTCCTCCTTCAGCCCGCTGCAGAATCGCCGCAGCCGCCGCAAGAAATCGAGGTCCAGACAGTAGGCTACGTCCAGCCGCAGCCCGTCAATGTGAAAGTCCTCCGCCCAGAATCGCACCGTGTCGAGCAGATAGTCCACCACGGCGGGGTTGCGCAGATTGAGCTTCACGAGGTTGTAGTGCCCCTCCCAGCCCTCATACCAGAAGCCGTCGTTGTAGGCTGAGTTTCCGTCAAAGCTGATGTGAAACCAGTCTTTATAGGGAGAATCCCATTTCTTTTCCTGCACGTCCCGGAAGGCCCAGAAGCCTCTGCCCACATGGTTGAATACCGCGTCGAGCACGACGCGGATGCCCTTCGCGTGAAAGGCGTCCACGAGCCAGGTTAAGTCCTCGTTGTCGCCAAGACGGCAGTCCACCGTCCGGTAGTCTCTCGTGTCATAGCCGTGGCTGTCGCTCTGGAAGACGGGGGAGAGGTACACGGCGTTTGCCCCCAGCTTTTCGATGTGTCCGATCCAGTGTTCCATCCGGCTGAGCCGGTGCTGTAGCTGTCCGTCGTTATCCGTCGGCGCGCCGCAGAGCCCGAGCGGATAAATCTGATAAAATACGGCGTTTTCCGCCCACATACTTCTATATTCTCCTTTTTTTCGTTGTAGGGGCCGACGAACTCGGCGGCCCGTGTGCGATTTTTACCGAATCGTTTCCTGCTTCCGCGCCCAGACATAGTCAAACCACGCGAGGAATTCTGCGCCAAGTCGCTCCACGAGCGCACGCGCCTCGTCCGGCTTTGCCGGCGCCAGATTCAGGCACTGCTGCGCCAGCTGATATTTCCGCGCCGCGCTGAACCGGCTCAGCTCCTGATCGGTGTAGTTGCCGAGCGCCGCGAGCTGCCGCTGTGCCTTGAAGAACTTGAGAAACGCCTCTGCCGGCTCCTTGCCCACGATAGCGGGCAGCAGCGCAAAGTCGTTGCCGGAGCTGTCGAGCACGCGGGAGGCCAGCTCCCAGCGCCGCGGATCGGCGTTCGGCTCGGTGCCGGTGTAGGGCGTGCGCAGATAGAGGTCGTTGTTTGCCAGAAACTCCAGCACATACGGGTTGAGCCGGTTTTTCACCGCCCAGGGCATCCAGTTTTCCACCGTGGTGCGGATGTAGACGTGCGCGAAGCGGCCGAAGAGCGGCTCTGCCAGATCGTGGCTCACGGTGGACTCCGCCCGGTCGTTGCCCGCGGCGATGATGCGCGCGTTCTCCGGCAGCCGCCAGCGGTTGTTCACGATGCGCTCCAGCACGATTTTGAAGATCACGCTCTGCGTCTGCTTGGTGGCGTTTGTGAGCTCGTCGAAAAACAGGACGTGCATCTTCCCGTCCTCGCAGAGCTTTTCGAGATTCACCAGCCAGACGGGCTTAATGTCGCGAATCTCGTCCTTCGCCTCGTTGTAGATCGTTTTTCCGTTGATCGTCTCCGGGTTCTCGTTTACCAGCTCAATGTCGAGCGCCTGCGGGTCAATCTGCCGCACGCGGTCGGACTTGCCGTCGCCGGAGAGACCGTGCAGAAACACCGGGATATCTGCCTTCAGATACGCGCGGATCACATCCAGCTCGTCGTGCTCGTCATAGCGGAAGGGATATGCCTCAGCCTCGGGCGCCTCCACTGCGCGCAGCTCGTCGAGAAACGGCCCCGCAACGTAGGCTTCGGCTGCCTCGCGATCAAATCCGGCGGTGATCGCGTCGCGGGAGATGAGCAGCTGCGCCGCCGCGTCATAGTACCAGACCACCGGCTTGACCTCCAGAACGATCGGCTCACCGTAGGTGCGGCAGAGCCCGCTCGAAAGCTGCAGAAAGCCCAACGTCAGATTCGTCGTGAGCGGCACGGAAATGATCTTTTTCCCGCCCATCAGATATTCCTCGGCCTTTTCGCCGCCGGGCAGGGTGTAGGTCTTTCCGGAGGGAGCAAGCGCGCCGGCGGGCAGATCGTGCTCCGCCATTTCGCGCAGACTTTCGTCGATCACCATTGCCGGGTATTCGCCGAACTCCGCCGTCACGATCCCGTCCTGCTCGCGGATATTATTCAGCAGCGCCGTCTCCTCCGGCTCGAGCAGAATCGCAGGCCGCAGCGCGCAGAGGTCGCAGCGCTCGTCCTTTCCGAAGCGGGAGACGGCCTTGCCTTCCGTGAGATAGTAGTTCACATAGCCCGTGGAATCCGTGAAAAACCCGTCGTCATCCGAGAGCGCGAGCGTAAAGTCTGTGGCCTTCGCCATCGCGTCCCGGCGGGAAAACAGGGAAATGCCCCTGTGGCCGAACACCTGTTCGGCAGAAAGAAATCCAGCTTTCATAATGATACCTCTTGCGTTTCTGTCATTGCACTGTCATCCCGAGCCTGCCGAGGGATCTTGGCAGCGCAGGCAAGATCCTTCGACTCCGCTGCGCTTCGCTCAGGATGACAGAGAGAGTTTTAGCCTAATTTCAGCCATTCCTGCGACTCCGCAGCGAAGGTCAGCTTTTCGTCGCGCGTCGCGTAAACCTTTTTATAGGGATCGACGTAGATCACCCGTCCGCCCTTGGGATGCACCTTCATCGTGCCGTAGACGACCCAGATTGCGTCGCACCGCGCCTCCGGCATCGGGCCGTAGCCGTCGGTGAAAATGATCTGATTTTCCGCGTCTCCGGTGAAGGCATGGATGGCGACGTCGAAGTTTGTGCCGCCTCCGCCCTGAAAGGTCATGGTCTCAATGTCGCGCATCCGGCGAATCTCTTTGAATCCATAGAACTTTGTGTCGAAGCAGCCCACACTGATCACGGCGTCTCGCATCAGCGCCTTGCAGGCGCGCACAAAGCTGCGCAGCATCGCCGCGTCCACGCTGTAGCTCGTGTCGAGCAGAATCTCCGCGTGCGGTACCGGGTAGGCGCGAAACTCCTGCTTCAAAATGCCGTCGCGGATTGTTGTGCCCGGAAACCAGTCATAGTCCAGATTCACCGATTCCTGCAGCAGGTCCGAAAGCCCCTTGATCGAGTCGGCGAGACCCGTGTCGCCCAGCGGTCGGACGCGGGAGCTTGTAGTGTTTCCGGCCACGGGGTCGACCTGCCGCTTTTTGGGCTTGCCCTCCCGGCGGTCTCTCGCGTCAGAGGGGCGGTCGTCATTTTCCGCGTCGTCCGCCTGCGGGTTCTCCGGCGGGGTCTGCCTGGCGAGCGCGGCATACACCGCCTCAGCAGTGCATTCCGTGTCCTCTGGCAGCTTTTCACTGTCTGCGGGGAGAGAGAAGCCGTCGGCGCGCAGAAGCTCGTTTGCTACAGCCTCGGTCGCTCTGGCCCAGAGCTCCGGGTCACGGCCCTGCCTGCGCGCCTCGTGCGCAAGCAGCACGTGCAAAACCTCCCGGCCCAGCAAAACCGCCCGGTGCTCCGGCGTGTAGAAGTCAAATCGTCTGCTGTTGTAGTAGATGCGCTGTCCGTCGTTGGCTGTGGGGTCCACCTCGAGCGACTCGATGATTTCCGTCTCTCTGAAAAAGCGGTCCCACTGCGGATAGACCTTCTGCAGCGCCTCCAAAATGGGATTCAGTTCCATTTCTATCACCTGCTGAAAATCCATTTTAATCGATAACCAGTCTGTTGTCAAAAATAGTTTTCAAAAACCTATTGACAAGATAGGAAAATGATGGTATACTCCAATCAACCTACCAGAAAGGTATGATTAAAATGATACTTCGGTTCTCCCGGCTCCTGCGCCGGAACTTCCGCTTTGGTCGAATGTGAGATGCGGCGCTCTCTGGCTGTTGTACCTCTCTCTGTAATGCTCCCTCGATTCTCTCTTTTCTCCGCATCTCACATTCTTAAAAACGGAAAGGAACTTCAATCATGTCTGATTATAAATTTGAAACACTGCAGCTTCATGTCGGTCAGGAACAGGCCGATCCCGCGTCTGACGCCCGTGCCGTCCCAATTTATGCCACGACCTCCTATGTCTTTCACGACTGCGCCCACGCGGCGGCGCGCTTCGGTCTGGCGGACGCCGGCAACATTTACGGCCGTCTGACCAACTCCACGCAGGATGTCTTTGAAAAGCGCATTGCGGCCCTTGAGGGCGGCAGCGCGGCGCTCGCCGTGGCCTCCGGTGCCGCTGCCATCACCTATACCATTCAGGCGCTGGCAGGGCAGGGGGATCACATCGTCGCCCAGAAGACGATTTACGGCGGCAGCTACAATCTTCTCTCGAACACGCTGCCTCTCTACGGTGTGGACACCACCTTCGTTGACGCGCATGATCTCGCCGCGGTGGAGGCCGCGATCCGGCCGAATACGAAGGCGATTTATCTCGAGACGCTCGGAAACCCCAATTCCGACATTCCGGATGTGGACGCTATTGCCGCCATTGCGCACGCGCATGGCCTGCCCCTCGTGGTGGACAACACCTTCGGCACGCCCTATCTCTTCCGCCCGATCGAGCACGGTGCGGACGTGGTCGTTCATTCCGCTACCAAATTCATCGGTGGTCACGGCACCACGCTCGGCGGTGTGATTGTAGACGGCGGCACCTTCGACTGGGCGGCCTCCGGAAAGTATGCGCCCATCGCCGCGCCGAACCCGAGCTACCACGGCGTGAGCTTTACGCAGGCCGCGGGCAGCGCCGCCTTTGTCACCTATATCCGGGCCATTCTGCTGCGTGATACCGGCGCCTGCATCAGTCCGTTTGCCGCCTTCCTGCTCCTGCAGGGCACGGAGACGCTCTCTCTTCGCCTTGAGCGCCATGCGGAAAACACGAAGAAGGTTGTGGATTATCTCGCAAACCATCCGCAGGTGGAGCGCGTGAACCATCCCGCGCTGCCCGACCACCCGGACCACGCGCTTTATGAGCGCTATTTCCCGAACGGCGGCGCCTCCATCTTCACCTTTGAGATCAAAGGCGGGGTAGAGGAAGCGCACAAGTTCATCGACAGTCTCAAAATCTTCTCCCTGCTCGCGAACGTTGCGGATGTGAAGAGCCTTGTCATCCACCCCGCCACTACCACGCACTCCCAGCTGAGCGAGGAGGAGCTGGAATCTGTGGGTATTCGTCCCAATACGATCCGGCTCTCCATCGGTACAGAGCACATTGACGATATCATCGCTGATCTGGAACAGGCGTTCCAGGCGGTGTCCTGATATACTGACCCCTCCAAACGAAACGCAGCGCATCCATTCGATGCGCTGCGTTTTGAAGTGTTCAGGGCTTGCATTTATCCGCAATCCATGCTATCATAAGATTTACCAAGTGGTAAAAGAAGGGGTAGCATGTCAAAACAGATTCGGATTCATCTTCTTCGCTGCGGTTATATGCGTGTGTCGGAGACTGTGCCGTTCGGCGGCGAGATTAGTCTGAAAAATTCCGCGAAGCAGGTTTTTGCCAAGGATTCTGCGCGTGTTGTTCTCCCGGTCAACGCCTTTTTCATTGAGCACCCTTCCGGAAACTTCCTCGTGGACACCGGCTGGAGCCGGGACATCAGCCCGAAGGGGGAGTATGATCCTGCGGCGGTTGCAAAGCTCCTGCCGAAGCATCTGGCGCAGTTTTACCGCCCGTGGCTGCCGGAGGGCATGGCGGTGCATGAGCAGCTCGCGGCGATGGGGGTGCAGCCGTCAGACCTCGACGCCGTGATGATCACGCATCTGGACCCGGATCATGTCTCGGGGCTGAAATACCTCAAGAGGGCGAAGCGCATTCTCCTTGCGGAGGATGAGTATTTCTGGACCTGCCGCAATGTCTATCGCGCGCGTCAGCCGCAGAGCGCCTATGCCGGGATTCCCATGGAGCATTTCTGGTATCGCGGAACGGACGACGGCCCGAACCGCTGGGCGTATGATCTGCTGGGCGACGGAACGGTGATTCTCGTCAATGTACCCGGTCACACAGACGGCCAGTTCGCCGTATTGATTTCGAACGGGGAGCTTCTGGAGCACAAGCAGCGCTTTGTCCTTCTCACGGCGGACGCCGCTTTTGCGCCGCGAAACTGGGAGCAGGGGATTACGCCTGGCTTCGGCTTTGATCCCACGCTGCAGCGCCGCTCGCTGAACTGGATCGCCGACAAGGCGAAACACCCCGGCTGCCTTGCCGTGTTCACGAGCCACGATCCCAATGCCGAGCCGCAGACGGTGACCATTGACCTCAACTGATACGAAAACGGACGTCCGCACGGACGTCCGTTTTCATATTTGCTTCAAGATATAGTCTCTGGCCTCAATCAGATCCTTCACCACGATTTCAGCCAATGCTGCAATCTCCGCCGTCGGCGTCATCATGTCCGGCACCATAACCGGCCGCATCCCGGCAGCGTGCGCCGCGCGGATGCCGTTGAAGCTGTCTTCCAGCACAAAGCAGTGCGCCGGCTCGATGCCCAGCGCCTCGCCTGCCAGCAGGAAAATGTCCGGCGCGGGCTTGCTGCGCTGCAGCCGGTCCCCGCCGATCACCGCCGTGAACCGTGGGAGAAACCCCGCCTCCTCCAGATGCTGGCGCACTCTGGCCTCCGGCGTGGAGGAGGCCACCGCGAGCGGGAGCCCGACTTCATTCAGTGTGCGGAGAATGTCCGCCGCGCCCGGCATCTGCTCCACCGGCTTTCCGGCGTAGACCCGGTCATAAACTTTCAGGATTTCTTTTCCGAATGCCGCCGCGTTTTCTTCGCCCCAGGTCTCTGCCCAGAGCGCGTGGGTTTTTGGCTGCGTGATGCCGATGCACTGCGGGTAGAGCTCCGAAACGCCGTCCAGTCCCAGCGCCTGTGCTGCCTCTGTCCAGCAGCGCAGGGCGATGGTCTCCGTGTCGAACAGAAGCCCGTCCATATCAAAAATCACGCCAAATCGTTTCATGCAAATCCCTCCGTGCTGTATCATAACGAATTTTCAGCGATCCTGCAACCTGCCGAAGCTTTTCCGCTTCAGCCTCGAGAGAAATGCAAAGCACAGCGCGATCTGCACGATTGTGGAGCAGGGGATGGCGAGACCAATGTAAAACAGCCGTCCGGTCATTTTCATCATCATCCACGCTACGGGAATGCGGATGCCGAACGCCGCGCCCACGCCCTGCAGCATCACAAAGCGCGTCTCGCCCAGCCCGTTATAAAACCCGATAAAGCAAAACAGGAAGCATGTCAGCAGACAGTCGATGCCGTAGGCCTTGAGATAGTCCGCGCCCGCCGCGATGACCTCTGCGTCGCGCGCGAAAATGCCGCAGAGCAGCTCGCCCCGGAAAAACGCGAGCGCGAACATGACCACGCCCAGCACGGTTGATACACCCACGGCGATGCGCAGTCCCTGCACGGCACGCTCCTGCTTTCCGGCGCCGTAATTCTGCGCCACATAGGCGCTCATCGCCTGCATGAATGCGGCGGGCACCAGCATGATAAAAGCGCAGACCTTTTCCGCCACGCCCACACCCGCCGAGGCGATCAGACCGAGCGTGTTTACGATGGCCATGATCACGAGAAAGGAAAAGCCCACCAGCAGATCCTGCAGAGCAATCGGCGCGCCGAAGCCCACAATTCGCCGCAGAATGCTCCGGTTTGGACGCAAATCCTGCTTCGTCACACGGAAGGGGAGTGTGCGCCGGTGCAGCACCCAGAGACTGATGAGCACGCTGATCGTCTGACTCGCCACGGTGGCGAGCGCCGCGCCCGCCGCGCCCCGGTGTAGTCCTGCCACGAGCAGCAGGTCGCCGCCAATGTTGCACACGCTTGCGATTGCCACAGTCATCAGCGGTGTTTTTGAGTCGCCCATACCGCGCATGACGCTTCCGAGCACATTGTAGGCGATGATCATCACCGAACCGAGTCCGCAGATGGAGATATATTGTTTTGTTTCTGCGAAGGCCTCCTTTGGCGCCTGCATCCAGCCTGCCATGGTGCCGGAGAGCAGGGGAACCAGCGCCGTGAACACTGCGCCCACGATGAAAAACACGGTTACGCCCGTGCCGATGATGGCGCCGGTGCTCCTGCGGTCGCCCTCGCCGATTTTCTGCCCCAGCAGAATTGTAACGCCCATGGCGAAGGAGCTGATCAGATTCGTGATTGTCATCATGATCTGCGAGCCCACCGCCACGGCGGACACGTCTGCCGCCTCGGCGTATTTTCCCACGATGAGCAGATCCACCGCGCCGTAGAGCGCCTGCAGAAACAGCGCGAGCAGAATCGGCAGGGAAAACAGCAGCAGCGGACCGAGAATCGGCCCGTCGGTAAAATCTCTTTGTTCGTCCATTCATTCCTCTTTCTTCAAGAAGGAAACCACCAGAAGTCCTGGTGGTTTCCTTCGTTACAGCGTTTTATAAAGCGTCAGCCGGTTCTGACCGTTGATATACTGATACTGCATATCGTCCATGGTCTTTTTCACCATGAAGATGCCCAGACCGCCGATCTCCCGTTCGTCCGCCGAGAGCGTCACGTCCGGATCCGATTTCGAAAGCGGGTCATACGGCATCCCGCTGTCAGCAAAGGTAATCTCGGCCTTGCCGTCGCGCACGTCGATGCCGATCACAGCGCTGCCGCTGCCGGGGGCATAGGCATAGGTCGCGATGTTCACGAAGATTTCTTCCACGGCGATGTCGATCTGCATCTGCGTCTTCATGGCGCAGCCGGCTGCCTCCAGCTCGCCGTCAATGAAGGCGAGCACCTCCGGAAGTTTTTCTGTATTCGCTTCGATGGTGATCTTTTTCATAGAATCCCCCACATAGCGCAGACAAAGCATTGTGATGTCGTCAAACTGCGGTGCGTCGCCGACAAAGGCGTCGATGTCTTCCTTCACAGTCTCCAGGACGGCTTCCGGGTCTGCGTCCTCGGCTCGGTTGAGTGCGGTGAGGAGCCGGTCGGTTCCGAAGAGCGTGTTGGCTTGGTCTGTCGCCTCGGTGACGCCGTCGGTATAGAGGAAGATCGCGTCGCCGGGACGGAGCTGCAATTCATATTCGTGATAGCGCATGCCGTCCATCCCGCCGAGCACAAAGCCGTGCCGGTCCTGGAACAGCTGAAACTGGCCGCCCTTTCGCAGGATGGCCGGATACTCGTGACCGGCGTTGGCAGCGCGGAGCGTTCCGGTGGACAGCTCCAGAATGCCGAGCCATGCGGTCACAAACATCTCTGCCGGGTTGTTCAGACAGATGTGATGATTTACCGTCTCCAGAATGTGCGCCGGCGAGGTGCAGTCGATGGCGGAGAAGTTGTTGATGAGAATCTTGGACGCCATCATAAACAGCGCTGCGGGCACGCCCTTGCCGGACACGTCCGCCATGACCATGGCCAGATGATCGTCGTCGATCAGGAAGAAGTCATAGAAGTCGCCGCCGACCTCCTTAGCTGTGTGCATCGTGGCGTAGATGTCAAATTCCTTCCGCTCGGGGAAGGCGGGGAAGATGCTCGGCAGCATGCCCTCCTGGATCTGGCTTGCGATGTCAAGCTCCGCGCCGAGCCGTTCCTTCTCGCCCGTGACCTTTGTGATCGTGCGGACGTAGTTTCCGAGATCGCGCTCCATGTCCTGCATGGTGAGCGCGAGGTTTTCAATCTCGTCGCCGGTGTGGATATCGAGCCGGGAGAAGAAGCTGCCGTCGTTTTCTCCCTTGTTTCCGGCCTTGGTATAGTGCGCGGCGGCTTTTGCCAGCTCATTGATGGGCGCCACGGTTGTGCGCCGCATGTGGGCAATGGCGAGCGTTGCCACGACCGCCGTCACGGCGAACAGCAGCAGCACATACTGCAGCAGGAAGGTCCGGCTGGCCGAGGCGGCAACGTTCATGTCCTTGTCGATGAAGACCATCACGCTGTAGTCGCCGACCTTGAACAGCTCCGTTCCCGCTGTGCAGCGGTAGCCATAGCCCTCCCAGTTTCCGATCACGGAGGCCATGGGTTCCACTTCGTAGTAGCGGTCGAGCAGTCCGGTGCGGTCCCCGTTCACGAGCGAAGTCATGTCCTTTTGAGGAATCGCCTCCCAGGTGCCCGGCGCGCAGAAGCTGTCTTTGTAGTCGCCGTCCACGATGAAGACCATGCGGTTGTTCACGGTGTCCAGCGCCGCAACATAGGCCGCGATGGCGCCGCCTTCTGTTTTCAGTGCGTCCAGCTCATGCCGGACAGATTCAAACTCTGCCATCTGCTCAAAGTCAAAGCCGATGGCCTTGTTCTCTGCCTGCTCCTCGCTCGTCATGGCGTCGTAAGCGGCGAGCACCTCCCGCGCCTCCCGGCGCACGATGCGCTTGTCAATCTCGCTCTCCGCCAGCTGGCTGAGATGCCAGGTGCTCAGCCGGTATTCCCGGTTGAGTGTGGCGGAGAAGAGCATGAAGCCGAACACGATTGCCGCCGCGCTGATGATCAGACAGAACAGAGCGATGGCGCGGAAGGTTCTTCCGCTCAGACTGTAGTGAGCTCGCTCCAGCCTGCTCATTTCTCTTACATTTTTTGCGGGCATGGCAGTTACCAGATGAGACTGTCAACCTGCTCGAGCAGCTCAAGAATATGCTGCTTGTAGCAGGCGATTTCCTTTCGGCCGTTCTCGTCTTCGAGTCCCTTGCGGCGAATGCGCCGGCGCATCAGCCGGGTATAGCCGATGAGCATGGCCTGCTGCGCTCTCGCGCGCAGCACAGCTTCGTCCTCCGTGTCAAAATACATCTGCAGCGTCAGATCCCAGATCTTCCGGCAGGTCTCCTGGCTGAAGCCCTGAAAGTCCATTGCCACCTGCGGATCGAGCTCCGAGAAGCCGACAAACGCATTGTACACTGAGGCAAGCTCAAACACCGGGTGCCCGGTGCAGAGCGTGTCCATGTCGATGAGGATGACCTCGCCGTTTTGCAGCATCACGTTCTTGGTGTGATAGTCGCCGTGCAGCATGGTCAGCTGCTCCGGCACCGCCGCGATGAGATCGTGCAGCTTCTGCCACTTGTCCTCGGGCAGATAGTCCTTCAGGAAGTCCGCCCAGTCGAGGGCGACCTCGCGCATTTTCGGCATGATCCCGGGCTTCACGGTCGTGTCATGGATCAGCTTCATCAGATCCACGAACTGCCGCACATAGCCCTCCAGCCCGTCCGGGTCGGCGGCAATGAGCTTGGCAAAGCTCTTGGCGTTCAGAAGCTCAAACACCGAGCCGTAGCCCTCGCCCACGCGCACCACGTCATAGGGGATTGCGGTGGGCACACCCAGCACAAAGGCGGTGCGCGCAAGTTCCCGCTCGCGGTGAATGTCGGGCAGCGCGTCGGGGTTGTAGTAGACCTTCACGATCGTGTCCGGGTCGATGCGGTAGACCTCGCCGTTGGCGCCGCGTCCAATGACCTCGCAGCCGTCCACGGAGATTTTCCGATATGCCTTGGAGATGGGCATCATCTCCGTAAAGCCGGTCATTTCGAAAATCTCATACACGTCCGAGGACGCGTTGATGATTTCCATTTCCGCGAACTGCTTGCGCAGCCGCAGCAAAACACGCAGTCCTGCAGAAGAGAGATATTCCAACTCCGTCAGATCCAGCGTGAGCTTCGTGCCGGTGTAACCGGCGAGCGCTTCGCGCGCCTCCTGCTCGATTCCGGCAGCGTTTGCGGAGGTCACGCGTCCGGCGAGAAACAGAATCGGCGCGCCGTTTTCCGTTTTGCATGTCAGAGACATCGGCAATTCTCCTTTTTGTATTTATTGCAGATAGGTGTCCATATCCAGTTCGTTTTCCTTTTCCGCCACGATCACGCACACGGCCACGTCGCCGATGGCGTTGCTGGCGGTTCTCGTGAGATCGAGAATCTGATCCACGCCGAAGAGCAGCGCGATCCCGCTCGTAGGGATTCCGAGCATGACGGCGAGCGAGGAGACCGAGAGCATGCCCGAATTCTGCACGGCGGCGGCGCCGCCGGAGAGCAGAAAGGCGGTGATTCCGATGAGCACCATCGTCTGCATCGTGAGCTCAACGCCGAAGAGCTTCGCCATCAGGACGCTGCAGACTACCATGTGGATGGCAGAGCCGTCCATGTTCACGCTCGCGCCGAGCGCTGCGGAGAAGCTCGCCACGCGCTCCGACACGCCGAGTCTCCCGGTGCAGAGCCCGACGACCTTCGGCAGATATTCTCCGCTGCTGG
Source organism: Oscillospiraceae bacterium (assembly GCA_045546715.1). Taxonomy (GTDB): domain Bacteria; phylum Bacillota; class Clostridia; order Oscillospirales; family Oscillospiraceae; genus CAG-103. The sequence goes on from JAZQDI010000045.1 coordinate 17,134, forward strand.
CCTGCGGGTTGACCCGGCTGAAAAACTTCGTGACCTTTCGGGCGTAGGGCCCGGGTTTCACGCCGCCGAACACGCGAATCAGGCAGTTATAAAACAGAAACATGATCCCGCAGCCCGCCAGCTCCACCAGAAACAGCAGCCCGATCACGGGCAGGGGATGGGTGCCGCGCCGCATTACGAGGCTGGTGATCGAAACGAAGGTCAGCAGCGGCACGACCAGCGCGATCAGCGCGATCAGCGTCTGAAACAGCTGGTTGAATGCGGCAATCAGCCGCCGGAGCGGCTCAGCCCGGTTGCCCAGAAGCCCCACGGCGATTCCGGCGATCACTGCAAGAAACAGAACCTGCACCATGTTGCCGCTCAGCAGCGGCTGCACGAGATTCTGCGGCACGATGGAGAGAATAAACTCGCGCAGATTCGGCTCTGAAAAGAGCATGCCGCTGGCTTTTCCGAGCGAGACGTTGGAAGAAATGAAATTGCCGAAGACCGGCACCGCAATGAGAAAGCTCACCATGATTGCCACGATGGTCGTCAGCGCATAGAGCCGGATGATTCGGCCGCCCATGCGTCCCGCGTCCGAGAGGCTGGAGAGGCTGGTGATGTTGTCCACCACCGCGCAGAACACGCCCGGCACCACCATGATGGCCATGGCGTTCATGAAAATCTCCTGAATCAGGGAGAACACGTTCTCGTCCAGCCACTGCTTCGGCGCGTCGCCAAGCGTCACATGCAGCAGCGCGCCGAGCACCAGACCGCTCAGCAGCGCGACCAGGGAATAGCGGACGTATTTTTTCTCCTCCGTGTGCACGTGGATGACAACCACGTTGCGCCCCTCTGCGCGCTGATAGCTCAGAAGATCCTTGTGCGCGCGGAGAATCAGCGTGCGGTAATAGTCCTCCGTGCCCGCGGCCCAGTTCTGTGTCTCGGCGATGGGATTGTGCTCCGGCCCCTCGGCGCTGAGCCGTACACTCAGCTTGCCGAACTGGCGCGAGACCAGCGCCGTCACGGGCGCGTCCGCCTTCCAGAGGGAGAACTTCACCGTAATTTCTTCTACCAGCAGCAGTGTCTGACGGATCTCCTTTTCCGTTGCCCGCTCGGCCTTCAGCGCATCAGACAGCGCCCGGCTGACTTCCGCGAGCTGCCGGAGATCCACTGCAAAGGTCTGAGCCATGGTTTATTGAATGGTCAGAATGTCCGCGAAGCCAGTGATTTCAAAGACCTCCATCACGGCCTCCTGCACGCCGGTGAGAAGCATCTTCCCCTGCTTGTTCATCGTCTTCTGCGCCGAGAGCAGCACGCGCAGTCCGGCGGAGGAGATATACTCCAGCTCGCTGAAATCGAGCGTCAGCTCATCCACGCCGTCGATAGATTCCCGAATTGCGGCGTCCAGCTGCGGGGCAGTGGTGGTGTCGAGCCGTCCGATGACAGCCAGATTCAGACGGCTTTCCGTCAGTTCCTTGCGAATTTCCATTTGTAATGCTTCCTTTCAGCAATTGTGGTTTGAAAATGGGAGCGTAAATTAGCCCATATAAATATATCACAATCATTCTGGATTCACAATGTTTTTTCCGCCGGAATCGGAACCTGAAGACAAAAATCACGTCTGTATTGCACAGAAGCAACACAGACGTTTTTGATTATCCGATTGCGCGGTACAGGAACGTGATGATCTGGCCGCGCGTGCAGCTCTGGTTCGGGCCGAAGCGCCCGGCGGAGACGCCGCTTGTAATGCCGTTGGCAGACGCCCAGGCCACTGCCTGCGCATACCATGCGCCGCTCGGCACGTCGCTGAATGCGGCGCCTGATGCCGCGGCGGGGCTGCCGCGATAGCGCCAGAGGAGCGTCACCGCTTCGGCGCGGGTGCAGGTTTTGTTCGGCGCAAAGCTCGTGCTTGTCACGCCGCTGGTGATGCCCTGTCCCTGCGCCCAGAGCACTGCGCTGTAAAAGTAGTCGCTGCTTTTCACGTCTGCAAACCGGTTTCGCGCGAAGAGGGAAGGCCGCGGCGAACCCGCCGCCCGCCAGAGAAACGTCACGATCTGCGCGCGGGTGCAGGGCGTGTTCGGCGCGAAGCTGCTGTCCGTCATGCCTTCGGTGATGCCGCGGCTCACGGCCCAGCGCACTGCCGGCGCAAAAAAGTCCGAGTCCTTCACATCCTGAAATCCGCTCTGCGGGGCGCCTGTCTGGCTGCCGCTCTGGCTGACCACGGCGCCGGCAGGGGAGGTGGACAGCAGCACATCATAATAGGTGGTGCCGCCGACCTGATAAATGCCCACGCCGATGGACTGCACGCGGCTGTCCATGAGAATCTCGCGGTGCGCGCGGGAGTTGATGAACCAGTCTGCGGCTCTCTGCGCGCTGCCGTCCAGATCCCGGCCGGACTCATTATAATAACACTCTGCCTCAATCTTTTCGTTGAGCGTGTAATACTGCGTGCCGTTGGGCCGCGTGTGGTCAAACCGCACGGAGAGCTCCGATGCGCGCGTCTGCGCGGCGGATTCCAGCTCCGGGTCTGCTTTCAGCGCCGACACGCCGTATCTGCTGCGGTACTGGTTGATCCGCTGCACGAATTCCGTCTTCAGTGCGTCGATGTCAGCCGCTGCTGCCACGGGCGCCATGCAGGATACCGTGAGCACCAGCGCGAGGATCCATCCGAGAAGCTTTTTCATTACCGTTCCTCCTGCGAGAAGAATGTCTGCCGGGGAAAACTAATTTCAGGTAATTGTAACACAAATTGGTCTGTGTGTCAAAAAGAACCGTGGACGAGCAAAATGGAAAATGATTCACAAGAAGTGCGGCAATCAGACCCTTATTTTTTCCTTTCCCGCACTTGCATTCTGAAAATCACTGTTGTATAATGTCAGACGTATAGTAATGTCCGTGTGCTTTGCGCAGCCCCCCAATGCTGCCGAAGCATGCGTACCCCATATTCGAGTTCGCTTTACCCCCAGTGAATTCGGAGCAAAGAAAGGTACAATTTAAATATTGATGGGAGGGGTATGCCCTCCTGTCACTGTTTATGGGAGGGGTATACCCTCCCGTCACTTTTCACGGGAGGGGTCTGTCCTCCCGTCTTTTTTTGCGGGAGGGGTGTACCCTCCCGTTTTTTTGTTCCGCCATCCCCGTAGGGGCGACCTTTGGTCGCCCGCATTCCCTGTCATCCCGAGCTTGCCGAGGGATCTTGGCAGTGCGGTACTGCGGAGGCAAGATCCTTCGACTCCGCTTCGCTCCGCTCAGGATGACAGAAGGGCGGGGACCTGTGCACCGCCGCACCAACTGTAGG
>JAZQDI010000046.1:0-18441 GCA_045546715.1 Oscillospiraceae bacterium
TGCAAGGACATCAAGTCCGCGCAGCTCTGCAAGACGGCGAAAGATTTTGCGCGCGCGCAAAAGATTCGCCACTTCTATGACGTGGGTACCGTCGGCATTGAGCATGCGCTGCTTCCGGAGCAGGGCATCGTCGCTCCCGGCGAGTGCATCATCGGCGCAGACAGCCACACCTGCACCTACGGCGCACTCGGCGCCTTTGCAACGGGCGTCGGCTCGACAGACATGGCGGCAGGTATGGCTGTGGGAGAAAACTGGTTTAAGGTCCCCCCTGCGATCAAAGTGATGCTTACGGGAACGCTTCCGCAGCATGTCAGCGGCAAGGATGTGATTCTGCATCTCATTGGAGAAATCGGCGTCGACGGTGCGCTCTATCGCTCGCTCGAGTTCACCGGTCCGGGTGTGGCAGCTTTGAGCATGGATGATCGCTTTACGATCGCAAACATGGCGATCGAAGCCGGCGGAAAAAACGGCATTTTCCCGGTAGACGAGAAGACGATCGAATATGTCTCCGGCCGTGTGGACCGGCCCTGGAAAGCATTTGAAGCGGATCCGGACGCGGAATATGAACGCGAGGTTGTCATTCATCTGGATGACCTGCGCCCGACCGTAAGTCTGCCGCATCTGCCGAGCAACACCAAAACCATTGACGAAGCCAAGGGAATTCCCATTGATCAGGTCGTCATCGGTTCCTGCACAAACGGCCGTATGAGCGATCTTCGCGTGGCAGCGGAAATTCTGGAGGGACGCCATGTAGCAGAAAATGTTCGCTGCATCGTGATTCCTGCAACACAGCATATCGCCCGGCAGTGCCTGTATGAGGGACTGGCAGACATCTTCCTCTCTGCCGGCTGTGCCTTTTCCACTCCCACTTGCGGACCCTGTCTCGGCGGACATATGGGCTGCATGGCGCAGGGAGAGCGGGCCGTGGCAACCACGAACCGGAACTTTGTAGGCCGCATGGGGCACACGGAGAGTGAAGTGATTCTCGCCTCTCCTGCCGTAGCAGCGGCCTCAGCTGTCCGCGGTGTGCTTGCTGACCCTGCAGATTTCTATAAAGGAGGAGAAGATCATGGCAACCGGTAAGGTTTTTCGATATGGCGACAACGTGGACACGGATGTGATCATCCCGGCGCGCTATCTAAACGCGCCCTCTCCGGATGAGCTCGCAAAACACTGCATGGAGGACATTGACGCCGCTTTTGCCGGCACAGTGCAGAAGGGCGATATCATTGTCGGCGGCTGGAATTTTGGCTGCGGCTCCTCCCGGGAGCACGCGCCCATTGCCATTTCTGCAAGCGGCGTCGAGTGTGTCATCGCGGCGAGCTTCGCTCGAATTTTCTACCGCAACAGCATTAATATCGGCTTTCCCATTCTGGAATGCCCGGAAGCCGCAGCTGCAATTCAGGCGGGAGATCTCGTGAGCGTCGACTACGACACCGGCGTAATCGTAGATGAGACCACCGGTCAGACTTTTCAGGCTGCAGCCTTCCCGGCATTTATCAACAACATCATCGAAAACGGCGGCCTGCTCGCATATCTGAAAACGAAATTGGAGGCAGAAGAATGAGAACATACAGCATTGCCCTCATTCCGGGTGACGGCATTGGACCGGAGATCATCCGCGAGGGCGTGAAGGTACTGAACGCGGTCGCGGAAAAAGAGGGCTTTCGTCTGAACTATCAGGAATATCCCTACGGCGCAGAATATTATCTGAAAACCGGTATCGTGATGCCGGAGGGCGGATTTGAGGAACTCAAACAGCATGACGCCATCTATTTTGGCGCTGCAGGCGATCCGCGTGTCAAGCCCGGCATCATTGAACAGCAGCTGCTGCTTGCCATGCGCACAGAGCTGGATCAGTATATCAATCTGCGTCCGGCAAAGGTCTATCCCGGCGTGGAAAGCCCGGTCAAGGGCGCGGAGCACTTTGATGTGCAGATCGTGCGGGAGAACACCGAAGGCTTTTATGTTCGCACCGGCGACACCTGTGAGAAAGGCGAAGATGCACACATCTATAAGACTACCATTGAGCGCGGCATGTATGACTGCGAGCTGAACGTGAGCAGCCGAATCTCGAACGGTGACGCCTATGCCTTTAACCTCGGTCTGATCACCTACGAGGGGTCAAAGCGAATCGCGCAGTACGCTTTTGCGCTTGCCGAGCGCAAGGGTATTTCCAAGATCTCCTGCGTGACAAAGCGAAACGCTGTTCCGCAGATGTACTCTGTATGGGAAGCTGCATTTGATGACGTTTCGACGGAATATCCGGAAATTCAGACCGAAAAAATCAATGTGGACGCCGCTGCCATGTGGCTGGTGAAGAAGCCGGCGGACTTCGGCATGATTCTCGCACCGAACCTGTTCGGTGACATTCTCTCTGATCTCGCGGCAGGAATCTGCGGCAGTCTTGGCTTCGGCGCAAGCGGAAACATCAATCCGAACGGCGTGAGCATGTTTGAGCCTATTCACGGCTCTGCACCGAAATATGCGGGAAAGAACATTGCAAACCCGATCGCCACCATCCTCGCAGGCGCGCTGATGCTTGAGCAGTTGGGTGAACACGCGGCCGCAAAGCGGATTGAAGACGCGGTTGAGCAGGCAATGATCAACCGTGCGTTCCGCACACACGACATGGGCGGAAGCGACGGAACTGACAAAGTTGGCACTATAATCGCAGAACGCATTTAAAAAGCAAAGCCACCGGGATTTTTCCCGATGGCTTTGCTTTTTATTTTCCGTCGTCCCCGTCAAAATAGGCGCGAGTCGTCTCCGCGTCTCGGAGGATCTGTGCTTTGAGCTCCTCCACGGAAGAAAACTTCCGCTCCGGGCGGATGAAATGAAAAAACTCAATGCGAACCTGACGATCATAGAGATTGCCGGAATAGTCGAGAATAAAGCTCTCTACGCTCACCCGGTTTTCACCGCTCACGGTAGGACGAACGCCCACATTGGTCACGCACATATGGTCACTGCCGTCCTCCAGCACGGCGCGGGCAGCATAGACGCCATGGCGCGGCACAAGCACACCGTCCGGAAACTGCATATTAATCGTGGGAGTGCCCATCTTCGTACCGAGACGATAGCCATAGTGCACGGTGTCTACCAGCGTGTGCGGATGACCGAGAAAGGCGTTCGCCCGCTCCATCTCCCCGGACTCGATGAGCTCACGGATATAGGTTGAGCTGACAATACGCCCTTCAAGCGTCACTGCAGGAATAATGTCACAGCCAAGACCGTGCGACGCGCAGTATTCACGCAGTCGCTCAGCATTGCCCGCACCCTTCCAGCCGAAGCGGAAGTCGTGACCCACCACAACCCAGGCGGCGTCCATCTCGGTAATCAGTGTCTCAACAAATTCCTGCCACGGCATTTGCATGACCTTCCGGTCAAAATGAATGAAAATCACATTTTCAATCCCATAGAGCCGGCGGATTAAGTCCGCACGACCTGCCGCGCTGTTAATGAGCGGTACAGTCTTGCCGTAAACCAATGTGTCGGGATGCGTATCGAAGCTCAGTGCTGACGGAATCGCTCCGATCTCCTGCGCGCGAAGCACCGTGCGCTCCAGAAGCGCACCGTGACCGATATGAATTCCGTCGAAAAAACCAAGCGCAATCACGCGCTTTCTCTGTGTCATAGAAATCGTTCCTTAAAAAAATCGTTTGATGGCGCGAACCTGATGGTTTTCAATCGCCGCAAGCATGAGAAACGTTCCGTCACCGCCGTGGAGACGGTACGTTCCGTCTGCGGCAGAAATACTAAAATCCCTTCCGTTGCGGCAGTGCGCCTCATTTCTCTCCGTCAGCGTAATGATCGGATAGTCGGAAAAAAGACTTTCCAGTGGAAGAAGCAGTGCCTCCGCCTCTTCTCGTGACAGGGCAGTGAGTTCCTCCATCATATGTGCATTCAGTACATCATAAGTCCCGACGCGGGTACGCCGCAGCGCACTCATAGCGCCGCCGCAGCCGAGCGCAGCGCCGAGATCGTGGCAGAGCGTACGCACATAAGTTCCCTTGGAGCAGCGAACGCGAAGCACATAGTCGCCCGCTTCTTCACCGATGATTTCCAGCGAGTGAATGGTAATCCTGCGAGGCTGACGCTCCACTTCCCCGCCGCGGCGGGCAATATCATAGAGTTTCTGCCCGTTGACCTTGATGGCCGAATACATGGGAGGGATCTGCAAGATTTCTCCCCGAAAGCGTGGGAGCATCGCCTCCAGCGCAGTACGCTCCGGAATCTGATCGCTGATTTTCAATACCGTGCCTGTCGTGTCCTGCGTATCCGTCTCCACGCCAAGGCGCAGATGCGCAATATACTCCTTCTCTGCTGCTTCTGAAAACTCCACCGCCTTGGTTGCCCGGCCGAGAAACACCGTGAGCAGACCAGTCGCCATGGGGTCAAGCGTGCCTGAGTGACCGATGCGCTTTTGCCCAAAGACGCCGCGAAGCTTCGCCACAACGTCATGGCTCGTCCAGCCCTGCGGCTTGTCTACCAGAAGAATACCGTTCATACCGGCCACACCTGGTCGATCGCCGCAAGCAGCTTCTGCTCGGCAGTTTTAGGATCACAGTCGAGCGTAGCACCCGCTGCCATGGCGTGTCCGCCGCCGCCGAAAACAGCGCAGACGGCGCTGGAATCCACCTCGGGCGTAGAGCGAACAGAGCACTTGCTTCTCCCGTCCGGCAGTTCACGAATGAGCACCGTGACCGTGCCGCCCATGGCTCTGCCGGGCAGTCCCGCGAGATCGTCCAGATCGTTTTCTGTGGTTCCGGCCTCGCGCAGCATGTCCTGCGTGACAAGCGCAGTGATGACAGCGTCATTGCGATAAAAGCCCATAGAGGAATAAATCAAACCCTCAAGCTTTAAGCGCGCTACGGAAACCTTGCGGAAAAAGTCATGAATAATCGTATGCTGGTCAGCGCCGAGATCAACCAGCTTTGCAGCCGCGCGAAAGGTATCAGACTTGGTATTCATATACTGAAAGCAGCCGCAGTCCGTTGTGAGCGCAATAAAAAGCAGCGTCGCTTCCTCCGGCGTGACCGAACCGGTCATGGATTCGATCAGCTCCAGAACTGCCTCTCCGCAGGAAGCCTTCTCATCACGAAGAAGCGTCTCATCCGCATAGAAGCTATTGGTGGGATGGTGATCCACACAGAGCGCAGCGCCGCCTTCAAAGCCCTGGGGGAGCAAGCCGGGAGTCGCAATATCAACGGCCACGACACAGTCCGGCATGTAATCCTCCGGTGCAAAATATGGCGCAATATAGCCCTCAAACCGAGGCGTAATCTGCGGGTTTCGATATACATACGCAGTTTTACCCATACGACGCAGCGCAGAACAAAGCGCAGCTCCGCTGCCGAGCGTGTCACCGTCCGGATTTTTATGGGAGAGAATCAGAAATCGATCCTCCGCCTGCAGCCGGGTGATAAAGTCCCGGTAATCCATGCTCATTCCTCCTCGGAGTCCGCTTTGCCGACATCAAGCTTCTCAATCAGGCCGGAGATATACGCACCCTGCTCGATGGAATGGTCTACTTCAAAGACAAGCTCCGGCGTATAACGCAGGTTCAGCGCACTCGAAAGCTCCCGCCGAAGCCATCCGGCTGCAGACTTGAGTCCGCGCTTAAACTCCTTTTCGTTTTCCAGACCGAGCACACTCAGCCATACCTTGGCATAGCGGAGATCACCGGTCGTCTCCACACGGGTAACGCTGATCATGCCCTGACGAACGCGGGGATCCTTGACCTGATTGATGCGGTCAGACAGAACGCGCTGAATATCATCATTGGTTCTGGCCAGTTTATTGGATGCCATAATGCTTTCCTTTCTTCTCAAAAAGGGCACGTCGCAAAACGTGCCCTTTTGGGTTGGTGTCAATCAATTACTGCTGAATCTGCTCCATGACGAAGACTTCAATGATGTCGCCTTCCTTAATGTCATTGAACTTTTCAACCTGCAGGCCGCACTCATAGCCAGAGGCGACCTCCTTCACATCGTCCTTGAAGCGGCGCAGGCTCGCGAGGTCGCCCTCATAGACAACCACATTGTCACGCAGAACGCGAACCTTGGAGTTGCGGACGATCTTGCCGTCCTGCACATAACCGCCGCAGACGGTACCGACCTTGGAGACCTTGAAGGTCTGACGAATCTCGACATGGCCGATGACCTTCTCCTCAAACTTCGGCGCGAGCATGCCCTTCATGGCAGCCTCAACCTCGTTGATGCAGTCATAAATCACGCGATACATGCGCATCTCCACGCCGGAGCGCTGGGCATTGTCTCGCGCGGCAGCGTCGGGACGAACATTGAAGCCCACGATGAGCGCGCCGCTGGTGGAGGCCAGCATCACATCGGACTCATTGATAGCGCCAACACCGGAGTGAATGACTCTGACACGGACTTCCTCATTGGAGAGTTTCTCGAGCGAGGACTTGACTGCCTCGGCGCTGCCCTGCACATCGGCTTTGACAATGATGTTGAAGTCCTTGATCTCGCCCTGCTGAATACGGGCAAAAAGATCATCCAGAGAGACCTTCTTGGAACCGGCATTTGCGGCATCCTTCTTCTGCTGCTTGCGCTCAGCCACGAGCTCACGAGCCATACGCTCATCGGCAACGGCGTTGAACACATCACCGGCAGACGGAACCTCAGACATGCCGGAAATCTCCACGGGGATGGAGGGGCCTGCCTCGCTGACGCGCTGACCCTTGTCATTGACCATGGTGCGCGCACGACCGACACTGGTTCCGGCAATGATCACATCACCCTGATGGAGCGTGCCGTTCTGCACGAGGACAGTCATAATTGGGCCGCGGCCCTTATCCAGACGCGCCTCGATAACAGTGCCCTTGGCGGCACGGTTCGGGTTGGCCTTGAGCTCCTGCACCTCAGCAAGAACAACGAGGTTCTCAAGAAGATTATCAATGCCCTCGCCGGTTTTAGCGGAGATGGGGCAAATGATCGTGTCGCCGCCCCACTCTTCAGGCACGAGCTCATACTCGGTGAGCTGCTGCTTAATGCGGTCGGGGTTCGCGCCGTGGACATCCATCTTGTTGATGGCGACGACAAGCGGGATGCCGGCAGCCTTTGCGTGGTTGATGGACTCCACGGTCTGAGGCATGATGCCGTCGTCCGCCGCGACCACAAGGATCGCAATATCGGTGACCATGGCGCCGCGGGCACGCATGGAAGTAAACGCCTCGTGGCCCGGGGTATCCAGGAAGGTGACGGGTTTGCCGTCTACCATGACGCGATAGGCGCCGATATGCTGCGTGATGCCGCCGGCTTCGCCGGAGGCGACATGCGAATTGCGAATATAGTCCAGAAGACTGGTCTTGCCGTGGTCAACGTGACCCATAACAACGACGACAGGCGCGCGATCCATCAGATCTTCTTCCTTGTCCTCGTGATCGTCGATCAAACGCTCCTCGACCGTGACAATGATCTCGCGCTCAACCTTGCAGCCGAGCTCCATGGCGACGAGCGCCGCGGTATCATAGTCGATCACATCGGAGAGAGACGCCATGACGCCCATCTTCACCAGACGGCGCACAACCTCGGCGCCGGTTTTCTTCATGCGGCTGGCGAGCTCACCGACGGAAATCTCATCGGGAATCTGCACCTTAAGCTGCTGCTTGCGCGCGATCTCCAGCTGGAGGCGCTGCATCTTCTCGCGCTCCTCCTGCTTACGCTTGGAGCTGGAAGCCTGCTGTGCATTCTGACGGCGCTGACGGTCACGGTTCTGGATTTTCTGCTTGCCGTTGCCGCCCTTCTTCTGAAGGTTCTTGGCACGCTGATCATCAGCCAAATCATCCAGATGCTGATCGTACTTAGAGAGGTTCGTCGTCGCACCGCGTGTATCGACCACGCGCTTCTCTGCCACCTTGCGGGGCACATGCGGCTTCTGCTCCTTCTCCTTCTTGGGCTGCTGGGCGTCGCTCTGCGGCGCAGCATCAGCGGCGGGTGCAGTCTCCGCCTTCTTCTCAGCGGCAGGCTTCTCCTTCACAGGAGCGTGGTAGGTCTCCTTAAAGACCTCCTCCAGGCTCTCAATCTGGTTGTGCTGGGTGAGGTATTCGAAGACAACGCTCAGCTCTTCGTCCTCCAGAACCTGCATATGGTTCTTCGGGGTGGTGGCATAATCCGTCAGGATCTGCGTGATCTCCTTGGAAGTCTTTCCAAAGTCTTTGCCCACCTCATGGACTCTGTATTTCATCATTGCGCTCATACATTCTTCCTCCTCTTACCGTTTTTCCCGTGAGAAACCCGGGACTTTGCCGAAGACTGCCTTGAGACCAGGGCCTCCGCCGCTTCGGCATACTGCGTCGGGTTCTGGACGGCCAGCGCTCCGACAAACGCCGAAGCCAGACCGAGATCTGATATGCAAAACATAGAACAGCCGGATTTTCCAAACGCCTGCTGCAGCACCGCCTTTTCATATGGCAGACGAAGCAGCGGCACGCCGCGGGAGTGTACAAAGGTCTCCCCTCGGTTTTGGGCGTTGTCCGACGCGTCTGACGCGAGACACAGTACATACGCTCTGCCGCTTTTCACGGCAGCGCCGGAGTCAGTCTCGCCGATGGCCAGGGCATTGGCCTTGCGCATAATGCCCAGATACTGCGCGGCTTTATCCATTGTCCGCAGACAGCTCCTGTTCCAAATGCTCATATATCTCCGGCGGAATCGCCGCAGAGAACGCGCGCTCCAATGCACGGGATTTCATCGCTTTTTTCAGACAGGCCGGATCAGGGCAGACATAAGCGCCGCGGCCGGGAGCCTTGCCGTTGAAGTCAAGCGAAATCTGCTCGCCGTCCGGCGAGCGAACCACTCGGATCAGTTCCTTCTTCGGCTTCATTTCACGGCAGCCGAGACACTGCCGCATGGGGATTTTCTTCTGCATAGTACGCCTCGCGATCATGCGCTCGCAAGCGCGAATAGTTTCAGATTATACCGCGCTCTCGGGCTTAATATCAATCTTATAGCCCGTGAGCTTCGCGGCAAGCCGGGCGTTCTGCCCCTCCTTGCCGATGGCCAGAGAGAGCTGCGCGTCCGGCACAACGACCTGACAGCTGCGTCCGTCCTCCAGGAAGGTAACGCTCACAACCTCAGAGGGCGCCAGCGCGGCGGCAACGAATTCCTCAGGCACGGTGCTGAACTTGACAATGTCAATCTTCTCGCCGCCAAGCTCGCTCACGATGCTGCTCACGCGGCCGCCCTTCGGGCCGACGCAGGCGCCGATGGGATCGATTTCAGGATCCTCCGCCCAGACGGCAACCTTGGCGCGGCTGCCGGCCTCGCGGGCGATGGACTTGATCTCAACCGTACCGTCGAAAATCTCGGGCACTTCGAGCTCGAACAGGCGCTTGACCAGACCGGGATGCGTGCGGCTGATGAGAACCTGCGGGCCGCGGCTGCTCTTGCGAACCTCGAGCACATAGACCTTAATGTGGTCGCCCTCATTGATTTCTTCGCCGCGGATGCACTCACCGGGCGCCAGCATGGCGTCGGTGTAGTCCGCGTTGGAGCTGACCTTGATATAGATATTGCCGGTGCGATCGTCAATCTTGCTGACAACGCCGGTGAGGATCTCATGCTCCTTGGAGGTGAACTCGTCATAAATCATGCCGCGCTCGGCCTCACGGATGCCCTGAATAATGACCTGCTTGGCGCTCTGCGCGGCAATGCGGCCAAAATCCTTGGTCTCAACAGGGACGTTGATCACGTCGCCCACCTTGGCTTTTTTGCTGATTTTCTTCGCAGCGGGAAGGCTGATTTCCACATAGGGATCGACAGCGCGCTCCACAACGGTCTTGATGACCACGAGCTCGATGGCGCTGCGGTCCTCATCCATGAGAACGTCCAGATTGTCGCCGCAGTCGGGGGTGTCTTTCTTATAAGCGGTGATCAGAGCCTGACGGATTTTGCCGTACATATACTCGCGGGGAATCCCCTTTTCACGCTCGATGTCGGCGATGGCCTGGAAGAATTCTTTATTGACATTCATGATCTGTTCCCTCTTTTATTAAAACGTAATGTGCAGACGAACCTGCGCAACGGCGGACTTTTCAAAGGTACGGGACTGCCCATTCTGCTCAATGGTGACATTTCCATCCTCATAGGCAGTGAGCTTGCCGACAAACTGCTTGCTGCCGTCCATCGGCTGATAGAGCTTCACGGCTACGTCGTGGCCGAGAAAGCGCTGGAAATCACCGGGACGCTTGAGCACGCGCTCGGCACCGGCGGAAGAAACCTCAAACACATAGCTTTCCGGGATGGGATCCGCTTCGTCCAGAACCGGGTCCATGGCGCGGCTGAGATCCTCGCAGTCCTGAATGGAGACGCCGCCCTCTTTATCAATATACACACGCAGGAAACGGCTGCCCGCCTCCTTCACGAACTCCACATCCCAAATCTCCAGACCGAGAGACGCGGCAACCGGCTCAGTGAGCGCCCAAACGGCGTCCGTAATCTTACTCATACGAAGTACCTACCATTTTCTAACAGCGTTTTTGATCTCAACAAAAAGACTGGGCAAACGCCCAGCCTTCATACAATCAAACTACTTACTGGGCTAATATAACACAATCCCGTCCGGATTGCAAGCCCTTTTTCCGCAAGATATGGGAAAGTGACGCCCTGTTTTTAATAGAGCGTCACAAATTCTTCGAGACAGAGATCATGCACCGTCATAAAGTTTGCGGCAATCTGCCCAACATAGCGCACATGCCAAGGCTCATAGCGGCCGGTGATGCCGATCTTGTGCTCCGGATAACGCATAATAAAGCCGTATTCCACGCAGTGCCCCTGCAGCCAGGCTTCAAACGCCGGATCGAGCGAGAAGCCGGAGAGCGACTCCGTATAGCGGTCGATGATATCCGCGCCGAGACCGGTCTGATGCTCGCTGGTGCCGGGCGCGGCAGAGACCTCCGCCGCAGCCTTCTCGGCGTCGAGCTGCGAATAGCCTTCGCCGATGAACTTCTGCACCTGATTTTCATACTGAGACGCCTGGTTGATATAGGAACGATAGCCCACATAAACTCGGGGATCAAAGCCCGCCTGACGCGCGCCGTTGAGAAGGTTGATGAGCGCGTCCACCGCACGGGCGTCGAAATAGGAGTTGCTGGCTTCGATCTGCACCACGTCGGGCGCATACTGACCGATATTGTGCGCGGGGTTGCAGAGACGATATTCCCAAGAGGTGATATCAATATCCGGAAGATCATCATAAACCTGACGCACGACATTATTCTTTACCTGCGGCGGGAATATGAGTTCCAGATCCGGCGCCTGACGCTGAATCGTCTCGTTTACCTCGTGCGCGCGGGAAAAAACAAGAAGCAGCAGCGCTATCACGGAAAGGATCAGCGCCGTAATCTGAAAAAAGCTTCTCTGTCCGTCTGTCAAGGGCTGTCCCCTCCTTTCGTTGTCATTCCATAATAATGATGTATTTTAGCACACCGGTGCCATTTGGGCAAGACTCCGCACAGAAAAAAGGCTTTGCCGAAGCAAAGCCTTTTTATATAGATTTGACGATTAGCCGGGATACTTGGCCTCGAAGGCGTCCTGCAGAGCCTTGGCAGCCTCGGGGGTGACGTGACCTTTTTTCAGAACGAGGTCAAAAATGTCGCCGCAGGTCTTCTTGTAGAACAGCTTCAGGGGGAACTTGAGCAGGACAGGAGTGTACTCAGCCATGAGCTCCTTGCCGCCGTAATCCTCGATAAACTCTTTCGCAGTCAAGCTTCTGAAATCCATAATACAATCTCCTTTTTATTTTTTCCGCCATGGGCGGATGATTACATAGCTTCCACCGCTGCAATCACCTTTGCCGCAGCCTCAGGCGATACCGCCTTCGCGTTCATGCAGATGTCAAACGCCTCGCCGAGCGTTTTCTTATAAAACGGACGGATGAGCAGAGGTTTTGCAATCTGCGGGGTATATTGCTTGAGCAGCTCCATACCATTATACTTCTCGATAAAGTCGCGAATGACCATACTCCGGAAATCCACGATATTCTCTCCCTTCATCTCCGCAATCAGGCTTCCTGTTGCTAATGAAAGATTAACGCTTTTTGGACGTTTTGTCAAGTAAATCGATGAAAATTTCTGATTTGTTTAGCAATTATTGCATTTTGTAACGTTTTTGCCAGCCTGATCGTCCAGGGGTTCCTCCGGATCCAACAACAAGTTATTATCTCCTGTGTCCCCGGAAGGTTCCAGTATCAGATATATCTCCCCCGTCTCTGCAAACAGCCAGTCCAGGCGAACCAACACACTTCTGTTTTCATTATCTTTGACGGTGAAGCTGCACAATTGTTCCGTCTCACGCCGCGATTGAATCTCCAAATTTTCATAATCCGCGCCGAGCGCATCCGCATAGGCCGATGCCACCTGCTCTGTTCGCTGAATATCATCATGCAGAGCCTTCTGATCCTTCTCCTGCGCAAGAAAAAATTGCCCGCCCAAAAGCGCTCCGGTTGTATCATCAAAAAGGAGCTCCGTTAAACCGCCATTGAGTCCATTCTGCAAATCAACGGTCCACAGGATGGCGCTCCAGGGGGACGGAAAGTCCGGCGCAACTACAAGCATTGCTTCACAGTTTATCTTAGCTGCTGCAAGATAATCGCTCCAATATGCAGCAGCATTTGAAAAGCCGCTTTTCTTCAGAAATGCAATCAGTAAGTCCGCCGCATGCGCGCCAGCCGTCTCTTGGCTATAATGATAGCCCTCCTTCACCGGCTGATAGGCTAATTCTCTGTCCGCACTGTTAATCAGATTCAAAACCGAAAAGAGATCTCCGCTGCCGCCCTTAAAATCAATCGGCTCCACCGATACCGACTGCTGCGCGCTGATGCTCCGCGCCGTGATCCATTCAATGATGCCGGGCAGAACAAGCCCAAAGCAAAGCATAAACAAAGCAAAGGCGGCGATAAACGCAATCATTCGTTTCGTCATGCGCTGTCACCTCCAGCTGTCAGTGTGACTGTCGTACCCTTCCCCTGCTCACTGGTAAACGCGAGTGTGCCATTATGCAGCGCCGCGATTTCCTCGCAGATTGCCAGTCCGAGCCCGACTCCGCCCTGTGCACGGGAACGGGCTTTATCCACGCGGTAAAATGCTTCTGTGATCTTCTGCAATTCCTCCGGAGCCATACCGCAGCCGGTATCAGCAACAGCAATGGCAAAGCCTCGTTCTGTAAGCGTTTGCCTAACCACGATGGTACCGCCATCCGGCATTGCCTTTCGCGCATTGTCAATCAGATTCATGACAAGCGTTTTCAGAAGATCCGGCTCTGCCAGCCGCTCTCCCGCCTCTCCGCTGCCGGAAATGACGATTTGCTGTTTTTTCAGCATGGGTGCCATGCCGCGAACCACTTCCGCTGTGAGCCGGGAAATGTCTGTGCTTTTGAGCGGAAAATCACGGCGCCGAAGTACCAGCAGATCCAACAGCTTTACGGAGAGCTGCTCGAGGCGCTTGCTCTCCGTGAAAATATAATTGGACGCTATCCGGCGCTCCGTTTCTGAAAGATTGCGGCTGCGGAGAATGTCCGCATAGCCGATGATGGAGGTCATCGGCGTCTTCATTTCATGGGCAAACGCGCCGGTAAACTCTTCCTGTCGGCGCATGGCGTCTGTGAGAGCTTCAATCTTTGCCGCAAGCTCGTCTGCCATGAGGTTAAAATCACCGGCAAGCGCAGCAAACTCATCTCCCCCACTGTCATCCGCACGGTACGTCAATTCGCCATCCGCAATGCGTCTCGATGCGGCAGACAACGCACTTAAAGGACGTGTGAGCAATCGGCTGAGCGCAAAAGCAAGCATTCCGCCGAGCAGCAGCGTGAGGCAGAACGACTCCCGATAAATCCGTTGGTGCACATGCAGAGCCTCATAGGCCGCTTCGATGGGATAGAGTCCATCCAACTCCACTGCAAGATTCTGCAGCGGGAGTGATCCTGTCACCTGCAGCGCATGTCTGCCATCCGGGCGCGTGCGCACCCATGTAAACAAATGAGAATCATCCGCCTCCGAAGTCAGATCCGAGAAGCAGGACGCATCCTCAACACTGCACCATACCGTTTCACCGCTTACCCGAAGGCGCAGTGCGGCATCCGCATCCAGGCGCATCTGGCGCAGTGCGTTTGTCACGCGGGAAATCTGCACTTCCTGCGCGTTGAGACCGACGGCTGCCGCTGTGTACTGCATGAGGCGGAAGGAATTCAGAGCGTTTTCCATTTCACGGTTTCGGTCATTTGAAAAGGATGCGTAGAGAAGCAGATTGCCGCCGACGGAAAACGTGACCGTGACGAGCAGCAGGATCGACAAAAACAGCCGCGTACGGAAATTGATTGCGGGCTTCTTCATACTTCCAGCCGATAGCCGACCTTATAGACGGCCTTGAGCTCATGCTCCCATCCCACTTTTTTGCGGAGGCGCTGAATGTGCAGATCCACCGTACGGCTGTCACCCATGTAATCACTTTCCCAGACGCGCTCATAAATTGTCTCCCGATAAAGGGCAATGTTTGGATTACGTGCAAACAGCAAAAGCAGATCGAACTCCTTTTTCGTCAGCGCAATGGGCGCGTTGTCCCGGCGAACGACTCGGGAATAGGTATCAATCTCCAAACCGCCAACACACAAGATTCTGTCGAGCTTCTGGTAGCGACGGAGCACCGTTTCCACTCGCGCCTGCAGTTCGATGATCTCAAAGGGCTTGACAATATAATCCTCCGCGCCCAGATGAAGCCCTCTCACACGGTCATTCACATCGCTCTTCGCCGTGAGGAAGATGACAGGAATCCCCATCGGGCGGATATAGTCCATGAGTTCAAATCCGCTCGCACCGGGAAGCATCACATCCAGCAGAATCAGATCAAACTGCTGCGTGGAGAGAATATCCGCTGCGGCAATGCCATCATAAACGCACCTGCAGGAATATCCCTGCCCGGAGAGACTCATTTTAATGAGATCGGAGATCGGCCGCTCATCCTCCACAATGAGAATTCGGATCATAGGGTATCATCTCCTTCGCATTTATTATGCAAAGGAATTGTATCACAATTGTATCAGGCAGTCCATCGGAGCGTCTCGCGCTGCAAATTTTGTTCCGGTAAAGTCGATACGGGCCACAGTCGGGTTCGAACACTTGCCCACAGGAGCGCCGCACGCCGCAGCGCCGGCAGCAAAACTCTCATCACAGCGCAGACAGCGGGACGAAGCGGGAGTTCATACTCTCCCACGAGACTTTGCAGTTGGGCACCAAACCCGCTCTTAAACCGCCAGAGCCCCATCGTCTTTTCCCGCTCCTGTCCGCCGGAGACGCCGCGGAAATCATAAATTTCGCAGCCGCTTTCCAACGCCCAGCAAATCATATGCCACTGAAGCAAATAGTTTGGCATCTGCTCGCGGTGGCACGAACTGCTCGCCCCATAGAGATACCATGTCTGATTTCCGTATCGCGCAGCGATGGCTCCGGCAATGGGCTCCCCCTCGTAATACGCCATGTACAGTCTGGCATCTGTGCCGAGGCAGGAAAGCAATCTCGAAAAATACCGCTTCGGGCGAACGGCAAAGCCGTCTCGCCGCCCGGTCTCACGCATGATCTCATAGAATTCATCCAATGCCTCAATCCCACAAATACGAACCTCTGTTCCCCGTCTGAGGGCAAGGCGGATATTATAGCGTGTTTTCTGCTTCATTCCGGTCAAAACATCTGCCTCTGTTTTGCCGCGCAGATCAATCCGCGCAAGATGCTGCGGTTGAATGCGTTCAAACGCCCACGTTTCCGGCAGTAGCCGATAGCCCAGCTCTGACATCTCATTTTGAAACACTCCGTCGTCGAGCGGAACGTCCGGATCAAGCTTGAGCATATAACCATGCTCCCGGCGCGCCAAATCCCGAACGCCCTTCGTGATGGCAGAGAGAGTCTCCGCATCATGCACATCGCAGACCGGACCACGTGGAGCATAGAGCAGTTTCCACGGCGTGCCGGGCACGCGGCGGAGCAAAACAGACAGACCGCCGGTGAGCACACCGTCACGTCGGACGGTAACAACGCGACGCTCCCATGTGCTCTTCACATCCGCCCAGCAGGCAGATTGAAAAAGGCTGCCGCGGGGGCTGATACGATTCCATTTTTCAAACTCAGGATCAAAACAATCGACAGATACTGACAGCATGATAATCACCTCTTACGGCGATCATGCTAAACACAAAAAGACGCAAAACCGACAGCTTTCGCCATCGGTTTTGCATCTTTTGATTTCAATATCCCATATCGACGATCACCCAGTCGCTGCCCGGCGAGCGGGCGAGCCACCAGCTCCAGTCGGTGTAATTGGCGTCTGAATTGAATCCGGTTCCGCCGGTATCCGTGGGCGTCTCAAAATCAGAGAGGAAGCAGATTCCCTCTGTAAATGTTCCTGCGCCGGGGATATTGCTGTGTCCGTTGAGCCAACGGAGTTGCTCGTCATTGCACTGAGAATCATAGGCAAGCCGCTTCAGGACAAAGCCGTCACCGAACGAGGCAAACCGATTTTGAATCAGCTCCGCAGCAGCTTCCATATCCTCGGAGGAATATGGCGATCCGTCAAACCGGACCAGATAACCCGTATCAGCAGAAGCACCCGTTTGCTCATGCATCCAGTTTAGTGCAGAATAGAGGCTCCCATCCATTCGGTATTCCTCCGGAATCTCCCACCAAAGCCAGCCGCCTTCTCCGCGATCCGGCACAAAACGCACATAATCCGTTCCGGAGAACGTTACCAGGCTCCAGTTTTTCGCACGCAGCGTGATATGATCCATGCCGTCCGGATTGATTCCATCCGGATTCACACCCTGCCAGTCAATCGCGAGAAAAGATTCCAGAAATCCATTGCTGTCTTCATCCGTGGTGCCATCAGAATAAATGATGGTCAGCTCTTCCCCTGCTTCTATCGCATCCTGACACGCCTTGCGAAACGCAGCCGGAGAACCTGCCTGTCCGCTGACATGATGCGCCGGACTCGTCATGCATCCGACAAGAACTGCAATCATCACGACTACAGACAATACCGTGACCCACAGTTTGGGAGAGCGCCAGTGCAGAGCGTTTTTGACCCGGCGGGATATATCTGACTCGCCGAAAGCCATCGCCCCAGGTACGGACATTGGGCCGGGATCCGCGAAGTGCAGAAGCGTATCGCTGTAATCCGCCGTACCGCCGAGCTGCGAGAGCACATATTCATCACAGCGCATCTCCATATCCCGGTTCATGAGATAATACGACAGCCAGCAGAGCGGATTAAACCAATGGACGCAAAGCAGCAGATACGCAAGCGTCTTGCCGCTCGGATCATATTGCTGAACATGAAAGCGCTCATGCGCCAGAACATAGGAAAGAGACTCCGCTTCCACACCGGAAGGCACATAAATCTTCGGCCGGAAGATCCCAAGGACAAAGGGCGAGCCAATTCGGTCTGTTTCATAGACACCGTCCTCCACAAGAACGGCATCCATAAGGAACCGACGCAGCCAGATGAAGCGAACGACCGTACCGAGCAGCATCAGCACCGCAACCGCGGCCCAGATCCATGCCCCAACCGAGAGCCAGTCAATCCCCTCTACCATCTCGGACACCGCCTGATTGCCGGACGGAATCTGCATGGAGAGCACGCGCTCCACTGAGGACGGAAGAACCGTGACCGCACCGCGCGCAGAAATCGGATGAAAGAGCGCAGATGACTGCGGCGCTAAGGAAAACAGACTGGCTGCGCTGCGTACACTGATCGGACAGCACAAGCGAAAGAGCACCGCTGCCCAGAGGAGATACGACCATTTTTTCGGCGCACGGGAGAGCAATAACCGTGCAATCATAACCGCAAAGATCACAAAGGATGCAGAAAACGACATGGACAAAACACTCGAAAACAAGCTTTTCATCTTCTCTTCTCCTTTTGGTCTATAGTATTAAACCATCGGTTTTAGTCTACAATATTAGACCGAAGATGTCAAGCACTTACTTAATTTTGCTCCCTGTGCGCATCAATCAGACGTTTGAGTTCTTCTGCCTCGTGTTCAGATATCGTCCTGCCGCCGAGGAAGGACACGAGAAATCCGGGAAGCGAGCCGGAGAAGGTCTGCTCCACCACATATTCGCTCTCAGCGGCCTGCACGTCCTCCCGGCTGACGAGCGAACGCACCACTGTGCTTTCATTGACGACAAGGCCTTTTTCCGAAAGACGCTTGAGCATGGTGTAAGTGGTAGATTTTTTCCAGCCAAGTTCCGTCTGGCACAGACGCACCAGTTCCCCGGAGCCAACCGGTTCGTGCGCCCAGATGATTTGCAGAAAGCGCTGCTCCCCTTCAAAGAGTCGTTTGTGTTCCATCGAATCACCTCACATCAAGTCTATTGTATTAGACCTCAAAAGTCAAGAAGAACCCCGCGGGCAATGGCCGCGGGGGTCCTGGAGCT
>JAZQDI010000047.1:0-22453 GCA_045546715.1 Oscillospiraceae bacterium
ACCGTGCGCGCGCTGATGCAGAGCCGATCCAAGAACAACTACCGCGGACAGAAGAAGTACGAGAACGTCTACTCCGGCTTTCTGGAGTGCGGCGACTGCGGCAGCCCGATGCTGGCGATGAGCCGGTCGGATCTGAAGCCCGCCTACCGCTGCGGAGAGTACCACCGGCGCGGACTGAAGGGCTGCACGAGCCATCACATCCGCGTGGACAAGCTGGACGAGCTCCTGAAGGCGTACATCCGACTGGTTCGGGACAACTCCACCGAGATGCTGGAGCGCCTGAACACGGAGCTCTCCAAGCAGGACGCGGATCTGGAGGAGGCCGAGCAGAGCGCCGCCAATCTGGAGAAGGTGCTCGCCGACCTGCAGGAGGAGCTGAAGGCCACCAAGCGCCAGCGCCTGCGCGACACCATGAAGCACCCCGACCGCGAAGAAATGTACGATGAGATGTACGACGAGATGGAGGACGATCTGGTGCGCCGGATCTCCGGCATCCAGAACCAGATCGATCTGGCGATCGACAAGCACAACACCATCGTACGGGTCAACCGCGCTGCCAAGACGATTCTCGAGGTCTTCGACGACATTCTGGAAAAGGGCAAGCTGGATCGCAACGACCTGCAGCTGCTCATCGAAAAGATCAAGGTCTATGAGGATCACGTCGAGGTCTTTTTGAAGCCCGACATCGACACGCTCCTGCGCTGCGGGACGCTTCCGGAGGTCGCCGTAAATTTTAACGACGGCATGGAGAATATCGAACCATTCACCATAATTCAGTCTAGTTCCAATCACTCAGACAAGGTTCTTCATGCCAATGTTGTCAGCAACGGTGACCCGCTGGAGATTTACACGGACAAGGACGGCGGGGTGATTTTCAAAAAATACTCCCCGATGGGGGAGCTGTCAGAATTTGCGGCGCAGATCTGCGACGCGCTGCACAAGACCTCCGGCAGCCCGGTGGCGGTCTGCGACCGGGACGCCGTGATCGCCACGGCGGGCATGAGCCGCCGGGAGCTGACGGACAAGCCCATCAGCCGCGAACTCGAGCAGCTTATGGAGACGCGCGGGCTCTACAGCGCGGAGAGCGGCTGCTGCACCGTGCCCGTCGCGGAGCAGGACGACCGCTGGTGTCTCTCGGTGGCGGCTCCGATCCTCTCGCAGGGGGACGTGATGGGGTGCGTCACGTTTCTGCAGCCCAAGGGCGGCAAGCCGACGGGGGAGACGGAGGAAAAGCTCGCCTCGGCAGTCTCCGGCTTTCTCGGAAAACAAATGGAGCCATAAAAACAGCTCCGACGGACAAGATGAAGTCCGTCGGAGCTGTTTGTCATTTCTTTTTCTTCGGCAGGGGGACGATTGTGCCGTCCTCGCGCTCGATGCGCAGACTTTCGAGCGTCTCGATTGTGCCGCGGCGCCACTCGGCGAGATATTCCTCCCGCAGCGCCTGACGCTCGATCTTTTCCTCCTCGGTGAGCTCCCGCTCGCGGGAGATGCGCGTCAGCTCGCTGATGCGGTCCATTTTCTCTTGAATCATCTTATCAGGTTCCTCCACAGTGGGCGGATGCAATCCGCCCCGATGTTAATTTTTCAGGGAATGCAGCGGCGCGGGGATCCGCCCGCCTCTCGCAATGAATTCTTTCGGGCTGCACGGATTGACCGGCATGACCGGCGCCGAACCGAGCAGTCCGCCGAAATCCACCGTGTCGCCCACGGTTTTGCCCGGGGCAGGGATGATACGCACAGCGGTGGTCTTGTTGTTCACCATGCCGATGGCGGCCTCATCGGCGATGATGCCGGAGATCGTCTCGGCAGTCGTGTCGCCGGGGACAGCGATCATGTCGAGCCCCACGGAGCAGACGCAGGTCATGGCCTCGAGTTTCTCAATGGTGAGCCGCCCGGCCTTCGCGGCGGCGATCATGCCGGCGTCCTCGCTCACGGGGATGAACGCGCCCGAGAGCCCGCCGACATGGCTCGAGGCCATGACACCGCCCTTTTTCACGGCGTCGTTTAAGAGCGCGAGCGCCGCGGTGGTGCCCGGCGCGCCGACGCTTTCCAGTCCCATTTCCTCCAGAATCGCGGCCACGCTGTCGCCCACGGCGGGCGTTGGCGCGAGAGACAGATCCACAATGCCGAACGGCACCTGCAGACGGCTTGCCGCCTCCTGCGCCACGAGCTGACCCATGCGCGTGATGCGGAAGGCCGTCTTCTTCACGGTCTCAGCCACGACGTCAAACGGCTCGCCGCGCACGGCTTTGAGCGCGTGCTCCACCACGCCGGGGCCGGAGACGCCCACGTTGATCTCACATTCCGGCTCACCCACGCCGTGGAACGCGCCCGCCATGAAGGGATTGTCCTCCACGGCAT
The DNA here is from genome assembly GCA_045546715.1 of Oscillospiraceae bacterium. Lineage (GTDB taxonomy): Bacteria > Bacillota > Clostridia > Oscillospirales > Oscillospiraceae > CAG-103. Next base: position 2,362 of record JAZQDI010000047.1, read on the forward strand.
TGGCAAAGACGACGAGCTTGGCACAGGCCATGCCGCCACGGTCGGCAGTGCGCGAGGCGGCGGATTTGATGACTCTGCCCATCTCCGCCACGGCGTCCATATTCAGCCCGGCGCGCGTGGAGCCGACGTTCACGCTTGAACAGACGAGCTCGGTTTCGGCCAGCGCCTCGGGGATCGAGCGGATGAGCGTGCGGTCGGCTTCGGTCATGCCCTTCTGCACCAGAGCGGAAAAGCCGCCGAGAAAGTTCACGCCGATTTCGCGCGCTGCGCGGTCGAGCGCCTTTGCGTAGGGGACGAAGCTCTCTGCGCCCGTGGCCGCGGCCACGAGGGCGATCGGCGTCACGGAAACGCGCTTGTTCACAATGGGGATGCCGAACTCGGCCTCAATGTCTTCGCCGGTCTTCACAAGGTTCCCGGCGAGACGGCAGATCTTGTCATAGACCTTTTGGCAGCTTCGCTCGATGTCCGTGTCCGCGCAGTCGAGCAGGGAGATGCCCATGGTGATCGTGCGGATGTCGAGATGCTGCTGGTCGATCATTTGGATCGTCTGTAAGATTTCGCTTCGCTGTATCATGTCGGCTCCTTAGATGCGGTGCATGGCGTTGAACACTTCTTCGCGCTGCGCGCGAATCTGCATGCCCATGTTTTCGCCCTCGCCCTTGAGCGTGTTTGCCAGCTCTGCGAAGGGCACGCTGCACGCGGAGGCGTCCACGAGCATGATCATGGTGAAGTATTCCTGCAGAACGGTCTGGCTGATGTCCAGCACGTTCACGTCATACCGGCTGAGCAGATTTGTGACCGAGGCGATGATGCCGACACGGTCTTTTCCGATCACGGTAACAATGGCTCGCATGGTGCAAACCTCCTTACATAGTATCAAATTCGTCCAGAGACTGTTCAAAAGCGGGAATGAAGTGCGCGAGGAAGTAGTCCACCTCCGGCAGCTGCATCTGCTCAAGCGCGGCGCGCGTCTGCTTTTCGGCTGCGAGAAATTCATCGTTTCCGGCGCGGCGCTCGGCGATGCACTTGACGTAGGCCGAGAGCTTGTCCGCCGCCTTCACGAGCGGGTCCTCCTGTGTCGCCTCGCGGTAGGCCGGGCGCATCTCCTCCGGCAGCAGCGCGATCAGCTTTTCCACCGCAAGGTGCTCCACCTCGTGATACGCGCGGGTGATCTCCTTGTTGTGGTATTTGATCGGCGTCGGCAAATCGCCGGTGAAGATTTCGCTCGCGTCGTGAAACAGAGCCTGCGCGGCCAGCGCGTTCACGTCGCAGTCGTCATATCCCAGCACATCCCGGCGGATCACGCCGAGCGCGTGGGCGAACACGGCGACCTCATGGCTGTGCTCCTGCACATTTTCCGGGATGGCATTTCTCATCAGCCCCCAGCGGCCAATGTATTTCATGCGGCTGATCAGGGCGAAAAAGCTGGATGTATTCATAGATGAAAAGCTCCTTGCGGATCACGTCTGTGATCCGGACATGTATCGATAGAGGAAGGTCACGATCTGCGCGCGGGTGCAGGTCTGGCCCGGCGCAAAGGCTGTGTCGCTTACACCGGCAGTGATGTTGTTTTTCGCTGCCCAGAGCACGGCGTCATAGTAATAGCTGTTTGCTTTCACGTCTGCAAATGAATTCGCGCCGGAGGCTTTGGGCGAACCGGCCGCGCGCCAGAGGAAGGTGACGATCTGGGCGCGGGTGCAGAAGCGATCCGGAGAAAAGTGACGGTCACTTGTGCCCTTGGTAATCCCATTGTTTGATGCCCAGATCACAGCGTCGTAATAGTAGTCACGCGTACTCACATCGTAGTACCTGTCATAATAATCCATGCGGGAATCGCTGTCCAGCTCGGGGGCATCGGCCGTGCGCCACAGAAAGGTCACAGCCTGCGCGCGGGTGCAGGGGTCATTGGGAGAGAAGGTGGTCTCGCTGGTGCCGCTGGTGATGTTCTCCGCAACGGCCCAGTTTACAGCGTCGGCATACCAGGTGTCGGGCTTTACGTCTTTGAATCCCTCAGGATGATAGGGCGCCGCAGGCTCGCCGCCGGTGACGGTGATGGTGATTTCCTGCGCCGCGGTCTGATAGTCGCCGTAATACATGCGCAGGATCGCGGTTCCGGCGGCATGCGCTGTCACGGTCGATCCGCTGACAGACGCCACGTTCGGATTGGAGGAGTAAACCGTGATGTTTTCAAACGGCATGTTGGAGTCTCTCCAGACAGCACTGATCCAAGTCTCTTCTCCGGCCTCCAGCGTAGTGTTTTCCACAAAGAAGTGCGGGTTATAGTATTCCGGATCCTTGAGCACCGCAACATTCATTTTGGCTGTGACATCCTCAGGCTGGGACGCTGTTCCGACCGGAGCGGAGCGGCTGAAATTCTGCACCCAGTAGAGATTGCGGTCGAGAAGGATTACGCCGATGCCGATGGATTTCGCGTCCGGAAGGAGAATGTTTTCCCGATGCACATCTGAGTTCATCAGGCTGCGCATAATGTCTTGGGTGTCACGCTTGGGCGCAAACATAATGTCTCCGCCCTTAACGGAAATGTTTTCCCGGTTGAGGCGGCTGTTGAGGGAGGGATAGCGTGATCCGATCGGGCGAATATGAGACCAGTAGACCGAGGTCTCAAATGCCCGCTGCATGGAAAGCTCCAGCAGTTCCGGATCCATCGTGAGTGCATTCAGACCGCGGGCGGTGCGCTCAGCATTGACCAACTCCAGCATTTCAAAGGCTTCGGAATAGAGCTTTTTTGCCTCCACCGGAATCATTACCGTGTTATCAGCGGCAAATGTTTGAAGCGGCGCGGCGGAGCAGATCAGAAACAGAGCCAGCAGCAGACAGACAAATCGTCTCATGGGTGGTCTTCTCCTTTTTTCAAAATCGTTCTTATTATAAACAATCTCAGGCTTGCACGCAAGGCTGCATTCATTTTTCTTGCGAATGGTAAAACACTGTGATAGAATGAAATCAGATAACTTTGACACGGAAGGTGTGAAGACATGAAAAAAAGACTGCTCAGTTTCGCGCTGATTCTGGTTTTGGTGATCAGTCTGGTGCCGGCCGCATTCGCTGCGGACAAGCCCATGGTCTCCAACAACGACGGCGCGCAGAATTATCATGACGGCACGGCGCATTTCAACCGCTGGTCCGCTCCGATTACTTCCTATCTCTATGCCGCCGGAGACGGCATGGAGCGGCTGGAATACCTCGAGATGCCCGATGGCGACATGGGCATTGTCGTGGAGCGCTACACGCTTGACGGTGAGCTGACCAAGCAGGACACCATTGAAGTGGAGCTGCCGCTCTTCGGCGGGTTCTTTGCCGGCGAGGACGGCTATTACCTCGTGTTCGGTCAGGAGAATAAAAAGGACGCCGAGGACGCTGAGGTGCTGCGCGTTGTGCAGTACAACAAGCTCTGGCAGCGCGTCGGCAGCGTCAGCCTGCAGGGCGAGAACACGTCACTTCCGTTCCGCGGCGGCACGCTGCGCATGGCGGAGGACGCGGATTATCTCTATGTCCATACCTGCCACGAGATGTTTGCCGATGAAGAGAATGTCCGCCATCAGGCGAATCTCACCTTCGTGGTGCACAAGAGCGATCTCACGGTTACGGACATCCGCAGCGGCATTTCCAATGAGAGCTTCGGCTATGCGAGCCATTCCTTCAACCAGTTTGTTGCCGTTGACGGCGACTGGCTCGTGACGCTCGACCACGGCGACGCGAGCCCGAGAGCGGCGTTCCTCTATCGCTCCAGCACGGAGTCGCATGACGGCGCCTGCCTGCCCGCCCCGGATAACGACATCCGCGGTGAGGGCATCGAGCTTGTCGCCTTCCAGACCTCCAGCGCGCATATCAACGCCACCGGCACCAATCTCGGCGGCTTTGCCGTGACGGACAGCCATTATATCGCGGTCGGCAGCGGCGTAAACCAGTCTGCGGAGGGCGCGAATCTGGACTATGACCAGAGAAACGTCTTCGTCACTGCCACGCCGAAGGGCGGTCTGGACCCCATGTGGAATCAGACCTACTGGCTCACGAACTATGCCGTCGGCGCCAAGCAGGCGGTCTCCACGCCGCAGTGCGTCGAGCTGGAGGACGGCGGCCTGCTCGTGCTCTGGACGGTGGGCAACACGCTCAGCTATCAGTTTGTAAATGCGGACGGCACGCCGAACGGCACGTCCTACTCCGCCGCCGGCGCGCTGTCTGACTGCAAGCCCGCCCTGATCGGCGGACAGGTGCGCTGGTATGTCACCAAGGATTCCGGCCCTGTGTTCTATTCCATCGATCCCGCCAAGCCGGACCAGGTGAAGGTCATGCGCCTCTATGACGATGAGACGCCCGTGAACCCCTTCACCGATGTGAACAAGTCGGCCTACTATTATAAGGCGGTGCTCTGGGCCGTGAACCACGATCCGCAGATCACGAACGGCACCACTGCCACGACCTTCAGCCCCAGTGCTTCCTGCACCCGTGCGCAGGTCGTCACGTTTCTGTGGCGCGCCATGGGCGAGCCCAATCCAAAGACCACGAAGAATCCCTTTACGGATGTAAAATCCAGCGCCTATTACTATAAGGCTGTGCTCTGGGCAGTGGAGAAGGGCATCACGAGCGGCACGACCGCCACGACCTTCAGTCCCGGCGCTGCCTGCACGCGCGCGCAGGTCGTCACGTTCCTGTGGCGCACGCATGATGAGCCGGATCCGACTGCGGCAAAGAATCCGTTCCAGGATGTCCCCGCCGGGAAGTACTACACGGACGCGGTTCTCTGGGCAGTGGAGCAGGAGATCACCAGCGGCACGGACGCGACGCATTTCACCCCCTCCGGCACCTGCACCCGCGGCCAGATCGCCACGTTCCTGTGGCGCGACCTCGCGGAGTAAAATGATACCAATGCAAAAAGGACTGCCACCGGCAGTCCTTTTTTGCGTTATACAGAGGTTTGCAGAAGAGTTGAGAGTGGAACTGCCGTAGCTGTACTGTAGGGGCGACCTGTGGTCGCCCGCCGAACCGGAGCCGGGACAATTGCCAATTTTGCCGGAGCTCGGTGTGATTCCAAACTTGCACTGCGCGGGCGATCAAAGATCGCCCCTACGGCGTCAGACCGGGATTGCTCCATTCCGCAGACTGCGGAAGACATCCAACCAGCGGGACGTCGAGGACGCGGTCCCTAATTCTCGTAATCTCCACTCTCCACGTTCCACTCTCAGCTCAGCAAATCCCCAATTTGTCCTCCTGCGTGATCTGTGGTATACTGTCTGCAATCAACGACAGGAGTCACTATCTATGGGAAATCCCACTCAAAATACACCCGCCCGGCAGCTGTGCCTGGGCGTGCTCGCCCACGTGGACGCGGGCAAGACCACGCTCTCGGAAGCTATGCTCTACCGCTGCGGGGCGATCCGCGCCCTCGGCCGCGTGGACCATGGCGACGCCCATCTGGACTTTCATGCGCTCGAGCGGCAGCGGGGGATTACGATCTTCTCCAAGCAGGCGCGGTTCTCGCTCGGCGGGGACTTTGACGTTACGCTGCTGGACACGCCCGGTCATGTGGACTTTTCCGCCGAGATGGAGCGCACGCTGCAGGTGCTCGACGCGGCCGTGCTCGTCATTTCCGCGACAGACGGCGTGCAGGCCCACACCGAGACGCTCTGGCGGCTGCTGCGCCGCTACCGCGTGCCGACGTTTCTCTTCGTCACGAAGATGGACCTTGCCGTGCGCGCAAAGGAAGACCTGCTCTCGGAGCTCCGGCGGCTCGATCCCGGCTGCGTGGACTTCACCGCGCCGGTGGATGAAATTTGGGAAAACGCCGCGCTCACGGATGAGCGCACGCTCGAGATTCTGCTGCAGGACGGATGCCTCTCCGATGAGACGCTGCGCGGTCTCATCGAGCGCCGCCGCGTGTTTCCCTGCGCGTTCGGCGCCGGGCTGAAGCTCGAGGGAGTGGATGAATTTCTCACCCTTCTCCGCCGCTATGCGCCGCAGAAGGAATATGGCGGCGCCTTCGGCGCGCAGGTCTTTCAGATCCTGCACGATCCGCAGGCCGGCAGACTCACCTGCCTCAAGGTCACGGGCGGGTCGCTGCGTGTGCGCGATGCGGTGACCTATCAGACCAGCCGCGGCGAGACCGTCACGGAAAAGGCTGCCGCGCTGCGGCTCTATTCCGGCGAGAAATATGAGACCGCTGAGATCGTTCCCGCCGGCGGCGTCGTTGCCGTGCAGGGGCTGAGTCAGACCTGGCCCGGTCAGGCCATCGGCGAGGCGTCAGCGGCCATGCAGCCGGTGCTCGAGCCGGTCATGGCCTACCGCGTGCTGCCGCCGCCGGATATGGACGCGCGCACACTCTTGCCCCGGCTCCGGGAGCTGGAGGAGGAAGACCCCATGCTCCATCTCGTCTGGGACGAGCAGCTGAGAGAGATCCGCGTCCAGCTCATGGGTGCGGTGCAGATCGAGGTGCTGCAGAGTCTCATCCGCGAGCGGTTTGACGCGGACGTGCGTCTCGACGCCGGACGCATTCTCTATCAGGAGACGATTGCCGCGCCCGTGGAGGGCGTCGGCCATTTTGAGCCCCTGCGCCACTATGCCGAGGTGCATCTGCTCCTCGAACCCGGCGAGCGGGGGAGCGGGCTCACGCTTGAGAGCCGCTGCCCGGAGGATCAGCTCGACCGCAACTGGCAGCGCCTGATTTTAACGCATCTGGCCGAGAAGACACACCGCGGCGTGCTCACCGGCTCGCCGCTCACGGACGTGAAGATCACGCTGCTCGCCGGCCGCGCCCACCCGAAGCACACTGAGGGCGGCGATTTTCGCCAGGCGACCTACCGTGCCGTGCGTCAGGGGCTGATGCAGGCGGAGAGTCTGCTGTTAGAGCCGCAGTATGCCTTCCGGCTTGCCGTGCCGACCGAGCAGATCGGCCGCGCCATCAGCGATATCCGCGCGAAAAACGGCGTGTTTTCCGGCCCGGAGTCGGAGGGAGCGTTTTCGGTCATCACCGGCACTGCGCCTGTGAGCCTCATGACGGACTATGCCGCCGAGGTCGCGGCCTATACGCGCGGGCGGGGACGCCTCTCACTCGAGACCGGGGGCTATGATCTCTGCCGCAATCCCGACGCCGTCATCGCCGCGATTGACTATGACCCCGAGCGCGACACGGAAAACCCTGCCGACAGCGTCTTCTGTTCCCACGGCGCGGGCACCGTCATTCCGTGGAACCAGGTGCGGGATTATATGCACATCGATACTGGCTTCGGCAAAAGCAAGGAGCCGCCGCCCGCCGCGCCGCGCATTTATCGCCGGAACTTTGATCTGGACGACAAGGAGCTCGAAGCCATCATGACGCGGGAGTTCGGCCCCATCCGCCGGCGTGAATACAATGCCCCGGTCGTGAACGCCGCCGAGGACCCGGCGGAGCTCTTCGCGCCGCGCAAGCAGCGCCTGATCGTGGACGGGTATAATGTAATCTTCGCGTGGGACGAGCTCAAGGTGCTCGCGCGGGACGATCTCGATCTCGCCCGCCAGCGGCTGATGGATCTGCTGAGCAATTACGCGGGCTTTACGCGCTGTGAGCTGGTGCTCGTTTTCGACGGTTACCGTGTTCGCGGCAATCAGGGCGAGAAGGGCGATTATCACAACATCCATGTGGTTTACACGAAGGAGCACGAGACCGCTGACGCCTACATCGAGCGGCTGGCAAACGAAATCGGCAAAAACGAGTCCGTCCGCGTTGTCACGTCCGACAGTCTCATCCGGCTCTCCGCCCTGCGCTCCGGCGTCCTGCGCACGTCCTCAAAGGAGTTTCACGCCGAGGTGGAGCAGGTCTCCGCGCGGATCGAACAGGCGATCCGGGATCTGAACAAATAACAAAGAGCATCCCGACCGGGATGCTCTTTGTGATGATGGAACTCAGTGGATATTTGCGGGCTCAATCGTGACGGTGGTTGTACCGGTCACATTTTTGGCACCGGCCATCGGCTTTGCGGTCAAGACATATGTTCCGCTGGCCTCCGGATCAAACCGCACATAGCCTGCTCGGTAGAAGGTGGCGTTGTCGGTTCGGTTGATGCTCCATTCGACGCCCTCATAGATGCGCTTGCCGCTGCCGTCGAGCGCTTCGAGATGAAAGAGCTTTGCGCCGTTTTCATAATAGACCTGAACGACCGGATCATTCGCCCCTTTGATCTCATGGGAGATGCTGTTTGACGGTGTTCCGGGGTAGACCGTTCCGTCATAGATCAGGCACTCGGCGGGGTTCAGATCGGTGTTGCGGTCCACGTGCATGGCCTCAACCTGCGCACGCGTCAAAATGAATTCCGCAGGAAGCGCTTCGCCATAGGGGCCGTCCCAGGCGTCCTCCGCGGTCCAGTTGTCATCCTCCTCATTGTAGGAGAAAAGAACGTCCTGCGTGTGCTCCGCACCGTGGGAGTCGGTGTAGTGCATTTTGGACACGACGACGTCGGCGTTCGGATGGTCGGAGAATTTCGCACCGATTTCATTCTGCTCCCAATTGCTGACATATCGCCCGTCCACCCAGGCGTCGGAGAGCTCGGTGCAGCCGCCGGACGCAGTTGGAATCATATAGGCAAAGGCTCTGTCTGTGTCGAAGTTCCAGCCCTCCTGCCCGACAAGAATCCAAGTGCCGCCGGTTGCGGCGATGGTGTTTCGGAAGGTCTCGCCTTCGATCAGGTCGGAGTATTCGCTTAGATCTTTGGTTGCGTACTTGCCGTATTGCAGGAGCTTTACACGGTAAGTTTCCAACTTCCCATTGCGGAAAAAGTCGTTTGCGGAACCGTCGAACTTAAAGTCCTTTGTTGCCCGCTTTGTGTAGATTACGCCCTCGGCGTTGCCCTCTCCGGCGCCGCCGTAGTTGCGTGTTTCGCCGTTGTAAGTGATGTCCACGTTCCAGTGATAGCTTCCGCGGTCAACCTCGCAATCCGGGGCAAGCTTCTCTGCCACGCTGGCCATCGTGCCGGGGAAGCCCAGCGAATCGAGCAGATACGGATAGACGCTGCGCAAAAGGAGTTTTCCATCCGCAAACATCTCGCTGTACCAGCTGTTCAGCCACAGCTCCTGATATCCGGAGCAGGCCAGAAGAGGATAGGGGCGGTCTTTATTTGGCTTGTCCGAATCCCGAACGCCAAGCGGATAGACGGCGAGTTCATCGAGCGCATTCTGCACCGCGTCCAGATTCTCAAACAGGGATTTGGACGGATCGGTGTACGCATCGATCAGCACGTCTGTATACTGCTTCACGCGCGGGCAGGTGATGGTCAGATCCGTGTCCACAAAGCAGGATTCGTAATCGATGTACATGTGGACATTGTCGGGAATCCGCTGCTGCACCACGAGCTCTCCGCCGTCCGGATCGCATTCCGGCGCGCCGAAAATGTATCCGCCCTTGACGCGGTGCGTCTCCGGATTTTCGTAGACGACGTCTGCAAAGGTGTCAATCTCGTCTTCCCAGTTGTAGATGGTCCAGATGCACTGGGGTACTCCGCCGTAATAGCCGTCCTGAGACCAGTAGATGCTGTCCTTGTCGCTCAGACAGAAGCTGGTCGGATCGGGGTTGTCGGTCTTCACATAGACATAGTCGCAGAAGGGGGCGAGGATCGGCGTCACTTCGTAGGTGTACTTCGTCACGTCCACATAGCCGTCCGGGCTCCAGTGCGCGTACAGCGTCAAATCGGAGTGTATGGGGCTTTCCATGTCAAAGGACTTGGTGCAGGCGCTGTCCGTGTACCAGCCGTCGAGCAGGTATCCGCGCTTATAAACATCCGGCTCTTCTACGCGGCTGCCGTCTGTGACTTTCTGATCGGGGATTTCATCGCCGTCAGTGCGGGGATCGAAACGGACTGTATAGACCTTCGCCGGAGTGGGCTTTGTGGTGGGCGCCGCAGTCGGCTTTGCTGTCGGCGCCGCAGTGGGCTTCACGGTGGGTGCCGCAGTGGGCTTCGCCGTGGGGGGTGCAGTGGGCTTGGTGGTCGGCGCGCCGGAGGCGGCCAGACGGTCAAAGCGCATCAAAATCGTCGCGCCCTGCGCGCGCGTGGCGTTGCCGGCGGGCTCCAGCGTCGTCTTGCTCATGCCCTGAATCAGGCCGACGGCGTTTGCCCAGGACATGCTGTCCTTCGCCCAGTCGTGCACCTTTGATGCGTCCTGATAGGACTTAAGATTCGCCCGCTGCGAGACGTCGATGGACTTGAAGCCCGCATAGCGGTAGAAGAAGGCGGCCATCTGCTCTCTGGTGATGTTGTCCGCAGGGCCGAACTTCGTCTCGGAATAGCCGTAGACGATGCCGTTCTGAGACGCCCAAACCACCGGCTTTTCATACCAGCTGCCGGCCGCAACATCCTTGAAGGCGGACTTTACCTTGACCGCGGGCTCTCCCTCCATGCGGTAGAGCACGGTCACGATCATGGCGCGGGTCATGAGATTGCCGGGGGCAAACTTTCCCTCGCCGACGCCGCTCATCAGCCCGTGGTCATAGACATACTGCACGGACTCATGGTACCAGTCTTTTTCCTTCACGTCGGAGAAGGGGAGCTTGGCTGCGCGCGACGCCGCGGGCAGAAGGCCGAGCAGCAGCACCGCGCAGAGCAGCGCGGAAAATATTCGCCGGGAATGCTTCATGGGTGGGTCTCCTTTCCAGCATTTTGAAAAACAAATCCATTATATCATAGTGGGCAGACGGTTGTCATTGCGCAAAAGGAAGTTTATAATAAAATATCATTTTTTACTGAGGTCATCACATGACGAACGAAGAACTCATAAAACGCGCGGAGGATCTCGCTGAGCGCTGCGAGCGCACCGGCTCTGTCACGTCCACCGCCTTTCTCACGCCTGCGGAGCAGTATGTCCTGCGCAGCTTTCGCCCACGCGGCAATGTGACCATGCTGCTGCACGGCGGCGTCGCAGGCGCGGAGCGCGTCTGCGCCTTTTTCCTTCCGGACTGGATGGAGGAGGCTTATTTCGATCCTGCCGAGACGATCCGCTGCGTGCGCGTCACGGCGTATTTCGGCACGCCGGGCCACCGGGATTATCTCGGTGCCCTGCTCGGCATGGGCGTCGGCCGCGAGTGGATCGGGGATATTCTGATTCGGGACAGCGAGGCGCATGTCCTCTGCCTCAAAAGCGTGGAGGCGCATCTGCTCACGATGGAGAAGGTCGGCCGCTGCGGCGTAAAAACCGCCGCCGTGCCGCTGGAGGCTGTCCCTGCGCCGGAGCGAAAGGTCAGACCCGTGTCCTTCACGGTGCAGTCGCCCCGGCTGGACGCGGCGCTTGCAGGGCTGTTTCACCTCTCGCGCACGCAGGCGGCAGAGCGCGTCCGCGCGGGCGAGGCGAGTCTCAACTATGCCGAATGCCTCCGCCCGGACGCGGAGATCCGCCCCGGCGACGTGATCAGTCTGCGCGGTCACGGCAAGGCCGCCGTGACGGAAATCGGCGGCCAGAGCAGAAAGGGCAGGATCTACATTACCGGAGAGGTGTATGTGTAGTGTGAAGTGTGGAGTTGAAAGCCTCTCAGAGTTCGCGGCTCGGAAGACGCGAATCATTTCGATCATTTATGCGCCGAAACAAGTTCCGGCGCATAAATCCCGCTCGCAAAAAAGGACGTTTTCTTTCCCCAAGCCGCACTTGGGCCGAAAACGTCCTTTTTTGTGTGTTCTGATTAAGCGGAAAGCCCGGCGAAGCGGGTTTCTGTTTAGATATTGTTTTCCGGCATCAGCTCTTCGCTCATCACAGCGAGCATCCGTGAAAAGGTCTCAAGCTCCTCCGGCGTGAAGCGCTTCTGCATCCGGTCCATGACCGTGTCCACATAGCCCGTCATCAGACCGGCGTAGTGATAATACTTCTCCGAGAGCTTCAGATGATATTCGCGGCGGTCAATTTCGGAGTTCTCCTTGACGATGTAGCCCTTTTTGATGAGGCTGTTGACCTTGTAGGTGGCGTTGGACTGGCTGATGCCCAAAAAGTCCGCAAACTGGCTGATCGTGGGCGAGTTCATCTGCTTGATGATTTCCACGCTGAAGGCCTCCATTGCGGAGAGAGAGCCCTCGCGCTCCCGCACCAGAGCAAACAGGCGGCGGAAAAACTCCACCTTGAATTTGTCGTAAACCGACAGGAAATTCTCCTCGAGCATGCTGCTTTTTTTCTCATTCATTGGGCGTTACCTCCTCTGCCTCCGGCAGCTGCGGCACGACGGTCTCCGCCGGCTCCACCGGCTCGTCGAAGCCGGGGAAGGGCGGCACATCGTCCGTCACGACTTCGCCTGTGGTCTCGATGGCGGTGGCCTCGTCCACGGCGTCCTTCACCGCCTGCTTCACTTCCTTGACGAAGATGGCGGCGTAAATCACGGTGCAGAGATTCTGCAGCCCGTCCGCCACGAGGGAAATGCCCATCATGATGCTCAGCACCTGCTGCCCCTTGAAGGTGTCAAACACCAGCAGCAGACCCAGCACCATGCTCACGCAGGTGAACAGCAGCGTGATCCACCAGGCATTTGCGCCCATACGCTTGGAGTCCATGGCGACCTGAAGCTTGAACACGCAGTCCACCAGAATGAACAGACCGATGACCACGGCCATGATCCCGGCCATTTCCGGCGCGCGCCAGATCAAAAGCGCACCCGCGATGATGGCAAAGGCGCCCGTGGCGAAATCATAGCGCAGCCCCACACCGTCCAGCTCACGGATAAAATAGCCGATCACACGCACGACACCGAACAGCGCCGCCACGCCGCCGAGAAACCGGCAGAAGTTGATCATGCTCATATCCGGCTGGAGCACCAGCAGCACACCCAGCGCGATAAAGAACACGCTCACGAGCAGATACGCCCATTTAATGCGCTTGAATACCCGCATATTTCTTCCTTCTTTCTCTATTGCAATAGATATCCAAAAAGCCTCGCAGAGTTCGCAGCTCGGAAGCTGCGAAGAAGTCAAATCATTTTTGTGCCTGAACTTGTTTGGGCGCAAAAATACATCTCACGGCAAAAGGAATTTTTCTATCGCAAGCGTTGCTTGCAGCCAAAAATTCCTTTTGCAGTGCATCCTTTCCGTCAAAAACCGGTTTTTGACGGAGTCTTTACAGGCCGAGGCTCTCTTCGATGAGAACAACCTCGATCTTCTGCATGTCAAACATCTTGCCCCAGAGCACCAGCAGCGCGTTGCAGCCGCGGTCCTTGGCGCGGCAGTCATAGCACTTTCCGCCGGCCTTTTCGCTCTGACACGGCTGTGTGCCGGCAAAGCGGGCCATGTTCTGCACGGCGGCGGTGTTGCGTGCGCGGAAGAGCGCCGAGTCAAAGTCGGGCTCGATTTTGTTCACGCCCGCCACGATGTAAATGTCCTTTCCGGGGCCATAGACCATGGCGCCCAGACGATTGCCGCGTCCGTCAATGTTCACGATCTCGCCGTTTTCGGAGATGGCGTTTGCGCTGGAGAGATAGGTCTGCGCCGTGAGCGCCTTGTCCAGCGTCGGGATGCCGGGCTCGCGCCAGTGCCAGAAGACCTGATTGCTTTCACACAGCCGGTCGTAGACGCCGAGCTCATCGAGCGTCTTGCTGCCGCCCATGCCCACGGTGGTGTTTTGAATCGCGCCGCAGAGATAGTCGGCGGCTTCTTCCTTTGTGGCGAAGCGGGACACTTCAAAACCGCGGCCCTTCAGCGCCCGAATGGTTTTTTCCAGATCCATGGTCGGTACCTCCTATATACAAATATTTAAAATTATTCTATCATTTTCTTTGAAACACGTCAATTCGTAATTGTAACTTTGTTGTATTTTTGATATACTGTTGTCTCAGTCAGATAAGGAGGCGGCTTTATGCAGCTATTGTACGTTCTCGAGCAGCTTCGCACCCCCGCGGTCACGAAGTTTTTTTCCGTGCTGACCCAATTGGGCGGCGTTTACGGATTCATGGTGCTGAGCATCATCGTGTTCTGGTGCCTGGATAAGCGCTGCGGCTATTTCATGCTGGCCATGGGCTTTATGGGCACGGTGCTCAACCAGTTTCTCAAGATTGTGTTCCGCATCCCCAGACCCTGGGTACTGGATCCCTCGTTCCATGCCGAGCCCTCCGCCATTCCGGATGCCACAGGCTTTTCCTTCCCCAGCGGACACACGCAGAATGTCTTCGCCACCTTCGGCTCGATTTTTGTCTGGACGAAGAAAACCTGGCTGCGCGTTCTCTGCGCGGTGCTGATTGTGCTCATCGCCTTCTCGCGCATGTATCTCGGTGTGCATACGCCGCTGGATGTGGGCGTAAGCTGTGTTCTGGGCATCCTTCTGCTCGTGGCTTTTACCTCTGTTTTCCGCGATCTGGAGTCACACCCGAAACGCATGTACGGCTTTATCATCGCCCTTGCGGTTCTCCTGCTCGGCTTCACGCTCTACTCCTATCTCTGGCCCTTCCCGGAGTGGATGTATGCCGAGGAGCATTTTGTGAACATCACCGAGGCGCGGCACAATGCCAGCCTCCTCATCGGCGCGCTGGTGGGTCTCACCATCGCCTATACCGTCGATCTCAAGCACACAAAGTTTGACACAAAGGCCGTCTGGTGGGCGCAGATTCTCAAGGTCGTGATCGGTCTCGCCGTCACGCTCGTCATCATCGAGGGCACGAAGAAGCTGCTCGGCCGCAGCGACGCGGTCACCTGCCTGCGCTATTTCCTCGGCATTCTCTTCGCCGGGATGGTCTGGCCCATGACATTTCGCTGGTTCGGCGGGCTGGGACGCAAAAATTGAAAGATAAAGTAGTCAAATTGCCATTTGACTTGTGCCGGAATCTATGCTAGAATGAAACGAATTGATAGAAAGCTGTAACCATTTCGGCAGAATTGTCGAAAGGTCAGAAAGGACTGCAGTATGGAACAAAACGCAAATGTTCTCGGCGCCGGGCTCTATGCCCTGGACCGGGACGCGTTGGCTGCGCTGGCGCAATCGCTGTGCCGGCAGCTGACCGAGCGCGGCGCGTACCATGGCGGCATCCGACCGGAAAATCTGGGCTTTGACAGCCAGGGTGGCGTCACCCTGGGACAGCCCGTGGGCGATGATGTGAACCGGGAGTGGACCCCGGCGGAGCTGGAATACATGGCTCCCGAGGTCTTCTGGAACGGGACGCGCACACCGTCTGCGGATGTTTACGCAGTGGGCATGCTGCTCTACGCCGGGGTCACCGGCGGGCATCTGCCGTTCACGCCTGCGAATGCCACAGACGAGGAGCGGGCGGAGGCGCTGCGCCGCCGCATGAGCGGGGAGGCGCTGCCCATTCCCAAAACCGCCGGCAGACATCTCGGCGCAGTCATCGACAAAGCCATCCAGTTCCGCGCGGACGATCGATATGAAAGCCCCGAGGCGCTGTCTCAGTCATTGGGCGAGGCGCGCGAGGCCATCCGGGACTATGTTCCCCCCGCCCGGGAGATGCTCGACAAGCCCTATCAGGAGCTGACGGAGATGGAGCGCATGCTCCTCGCCGTGCTCACGGAGAAGGCGGAGGCCGAGCGCAGAGCCGCCGAGGAGGCGGCGCGACTGGAGGCCGAGGAGACCGCGCGGCAGGAAGCCGAGCGCAGAGCTGCTGAGGAGGCGGCCCGGCAGGAGGTCGAGCGCATGGCGGCCGAGGAAGCCCGGCAGAAAGCGGAGGCAGAGCCGGCAGACGAGAGCGATTCGCCCGCGCCGGAAGCGCCGGAGGCAGAGTCCGAGCCCGCTGCGGAAGCGACCGGAGCGGAGACTTCGGAAGCGGCCGAGATCGCACCGGAAGCGCCTGCCGAGCCTGCGCCTGAGACGCCAGCGGAGCCCAAGAGCGTGAAAAAGCCGGGCGTGGATCCCGCGCTGGTAGAGGCCATTTCCGCCTCTGTCGCTGCGCGCATGGCGCAGAGCGAGACGCCCGTGAAGGATACGCCCACCGTTCCCCCGGAAAAGCAGGCGGAGGAGGCCGAGCGCATCTCCCGCCAGCTGGAGCAGATGGAATGGATCGGACATAACCGCAGAAAAGAGGAGCGGCGATCCGGCTGGATCGTGCTTCTGCTTTGCGCAATCGCGCTGGTTCTCGGCGCGCTCATTCTCCACAGCATCGGCGCCATCGGCGCAAAGCCGCGGCCGACCCCGCTGCCGGAGGAGACGCCTTTCGAGAGCACGGTTCCCGACAGTGAGCCCTCTGCCGAGCCCGATGAGAGCGCAGAGCCCACGGAGCCTGCGGAGTCCGCCGAGCCGACCGCAACGCCGGAACCCACGCCGACTCCGGCGCCCAAGCCGAAGTTTGAGTTTGTGAAGTCCAACGCCTCCTGGGAGACGGCCAAGGCGGAAGCCGAGGCCAAGGGCGGTCATCTGGCCGTGATCTCCAGCGCGGAGGATCTGCAGGCAATTGCCGATCTCGCTTCCGCGCAGGGTGTGCGCTATGTCTGGGTCGGTCTGAGCCGTGACGCCAGCGGCGCGCTGCAGTGGGTGCGCGAGAACGCAAGCCCCTATGTGGTCTGGGCCAGCGGCGAGCCCTCCGGACGCGACAGCTACACCGGTCAGCCGGAGAATTACGTGCTCATCGCCAACAACGCCGGAACCTGGAGCTTCAACGACTGCGGCAACGATCCCGCAGGCGCTTACCCCAGATTCTACAGCGGCGTGCTGGGCTACGTGATTCAGTACGATTAAATCAAAAAGAGAGCCTGCCAGTTGGCAGGCTCTCTTTTTGGTGGAACTGCACTTCGAAAGGAATTTTTGGCTGCAAGCGCAGCTTGCGATAGAAAAATTCCTTTCTTCGCGAGCGGTATTTTTGTGCCCAAACTAGTGTGGGCGCAAAAATGGATTACAATTTGTATGTTTTGCTCTGTGAACGCTGTGAGGAAAAACGGCGCCGGGCAGCCCGTGAGAGCATACCCGGCGCCGCCAAAAAAGAAGGGGGGCACTTGGTTTAGTTGGTTTCGCAGAACTGCTGCAGCACGCGGGCGATCTGCGCGCGCGTGGTGAGCCCCTGCGGCGCGAGCGTGCCGTCACCCATGCCGGAGATGATGTCGCGGCCGACGGCCCACTGCATGGCGCTGCCTGCCCAGTCAGAGACGGTTCCGCTGTCCGTAAAACGGGTGAGAGAGGCGGCTGTGCTCGTTTTCTGTACGCGGCTTGCAAAGCGGTGCAGCATCGTCACCATCTGCTCGCGGGTGATGTTCCCGTCCGGCTCAAAGGTGTCGGAGGTCATGCCCTTCACGACGCCGTTCTGATACGCCCAGGCGACGGACTGCTGATACCAGCTGCCGTCTGCTACGTCGGCGAAGGGCTCGCTCATCGTCGTCTCGGGGCTTCCCTCGAGGCGGTAGAGCACGGCGGCAAACTCTGCGCGCGTGGTGTTGCGGTCGGGGGAGAAGAGACCGCCGCCCATGCCCTGCATGAGATTGCCCAGCGCGGCATATTCCACCTCGTCGGAGAACCAGTCAGTGGTTTTGACGTCGCTGTATTCGCCCTGATAGACGATGGGCTTGGCCTGCTGCTCCATGTAGGAGGCGGGCAGCGTGCGCAGCCAGGCATGCGTCACCTCGGAGAAGTGCGCGTTGAGAATCTGCATCAGATTGGCCACGAGGGTGATCGTTTCGCTCGGGTGGTTGGCAAGGAGCACCACGACGCGCGGCGCGAGATTTGCGAGCATTGCGCGAACCTGATCGCCGTTATAGCCTGCGGCGCCGACCTCCTGCAGAGATTCCATGAAGAGATCCACAAGCATGTCCGCGGCCTTGCCGGAGGTCATGATCTGCGGAAGCTGACTTGTCAGCTTCCCGGCGAAGCTCTGCACGGCCTTGAGCAACGACCCGGTGTCGAAGCCCAGCAGCGTTGCGGTCAGCTCCACGATATCGTTCTGAAGCTCATTGACATAGACCTGCCGCGTGGGCGCCCACTCATCGAGGATGATCCGGAAGAGCATGTCGTAATACTCGATCTGGGTAATCTCGTTCGTCTCGGTGGAGAACCAGGTCAGGGGGTTGACGTCGATATAGTGGAAATCATCGATCAGATAGAACCGCGACCAGCCCATTTTCGTCAGCTCCTGATACATGACGTCTGCCATGGGCTGATAGTTCTCGTCATACTGCCGGCAGGGAACGTAATAATCCACACCGTAGCGGTCAAAACCGTATTCATCAAAGCCCACCAGCGGCACGATGTCGTTGGGGTTCATGATGTTGTGGATGTTGTTGTAGACCTGGTCGCGGCAGTGCGCCGTGTTCACGGTGCCCTGCGGAGTCTCAAAGGTATAGCAGTAAATGTCGTGCTTCGAGAGCTTCACGCCGTCGCCGAGCGCAGCGCCGTCATCCAGCTTCGCGCAGAGAAGATTTGCGGTGGCAGCCGCGCGGCTGAAGCCGGAGGTCCAGAGCTTGATGCGGCCGGTGATGTGCTGCTCGGCGATGTAGCTGCGCAGGAAATCGAGCGCCTTGTCGCGCGCGATGGCAAAACCGGTGTGGTCGCCCTCCACGCCCATCAGGAAGTTGCCGCCCCACTCGTGACCGTAGTTGTGGCCGCGCAGACCGAGACAGATCAGCGTGTAATTACCGCCGTTGTCAAAGACGGTTTTCGAGGCAGCCATCGCGCCGAGGGAGTTGGGCTCGGTCATGCGGTTGGCGTCCTCGTTCGCGGCAAAGCGCGTGAAGCCACAGAGCTTCACGAATTCCTCGAAGTTTGCCGTCGCGTTCTTAAATTCATTCGCAGCGGCATTTGCGTTGGCAAAGGCCGTCTGCATCATGACCATGGAGATGTTCGCGAGGGCATGGTCATACTGGTAGCCCGTGTGGGTGAAATATTCGTCGCTGTAGGTAAACGTGAGCGACGAATTTCCCACGATGTCCAGAAAGCCCAGCGACGGACAGTAGTGATAGGTTCCGGTAATGGTTTTGTACTGTGTGTCTGCGGCCAGCGCCGGAACGCCCAGCGAGACCACGAGGGCGATCGCCAGCAGCAGACTGATCCAGGTTTTGCGCATGTGCATCCTCCTTGCTTTTTTGCTCCGTTTTTTAACTCGATAATCAAATAGTACCATTCAGAGCGAGGATTTGAAAACCGGTTTGACACAATCCGGCACACCGATGTGCAATTGCGGCGCAAAAAAACACCGTGTTGAGTCAACAAAATCGTTGAAACAACACGGTTTTCAGCCTGTTATGATTCTGACGAAAAAGCACACGGAGGCCTGCGCGTTTCGCCCTCAGCTGCTGTATCCCATCTTGTCCGAGACGAGCAGCGCAATCGCGGCGAATCTGCCGGAGAACCGGGTCATGGAGCGCACCACCCGCGCGACGTATTCCTCCGGCGGGTCGCACGGCTCGCTCTTGAGCCAAAGCTGAATCGAGTCAAACGCGCCCTCGAGAATGCGCGTGATATAAAACCGGCGCTCTGCGTCCGTCTCGCAGGCAACGCCGAAATCCCGCAGCAGATAGATATAGAGCCGTTCGATACAGAACTCCCGGAAGCCGGACGGGCCGGTCACGTCAAAGGCATGGATATAAAACTGCCGGTTGTCATACATGTGCTGACAGATGGCGGGGTAGAGCTCCATGGCGTGCGGTGTGCTCTTATCGTCGAAAAAGCGGCAGAGATCATCGTAATGCACGAAGTTCAGCAGTTCATACTTGTCCTGAAAATAGCGGTAAAACGTGCGGCGGCTCACGGCGCTGACCTCACAGATCTCCGCCACGGTAATGTCGTCAAACTTCTTTTCTGACATGAGCGTGCGCATACCGCGGGACATGGCGCGCTTGATCTCTAAGTTCTCAGGCATGGAAGACCCTCCTTTGCATAGCTTTTCCCACTGTTTATTTTATCCTAAATCTTCCTGAATTGTCAATTTTGATTCATATAGAATCCGACTTGCAATTTCCGGCGCTGCATGATATAATATTTTTTAATATGTCACGGCAGTGATGGAGACACAGTAGACACTGCGAAAACCGCTCCCAGAGAGCGCCCGGTCGGTGGAAGGGCGCGCGGCCGCATTGCTCGAAATACCCTCCGGAGCCGCTTCCTGAACGCTTTTGCCAGTCCAGTAGGGATCAGTCGGGTGCGCCCGTTATTGCGCCGATGTGTGTCAGCACATCCCGAGCCGTGCGCCGCGAGGCGCGCGGGAACCAGAGGTGGTACCGCG
>JAZQDI010000048.1:0-7040 GCA_045546715.1 Oscillospiraceae bacterium
AACGATCGATCCGGAACAGGCGATCGACCGGGCGCTTGAGACCTATTTGAAAAAGGGCTACAGCGAGGAGTGGGTACATCAGCGGCTGCTTGCCATCCGTGTTCGGAATGCACTGACAGATGAGTGGAAAGCTCGTGGTGTCGAGAAAGGCGTCGAATATGCCATTCTCACCGACGAGATCACGAAGGCATGGTCTGGTATGTCCACGAGGCAGTACAAGCACCTGAAAGGGCTCAAGAAAGAAAACCTGCGCGACAATATGAGTGATCTGGAATTGGTGCTGACAATGCTGTCAGAGGCCACCACAACAGAGATCTCCAAGCAGGCGCAGCCGCAGTCGTTCTCGGAGAATATGGAAGTTGCACAGCGCGGCGGCAAGGTTGCCGGAGATGCGCGGAAAGCCATCGAAGCCGAAACCGGTCACCCCGTAATCACAGCGCAGAACGCCGCAGAGCTTCAAACCGTTGTCACCGGTCTTATTGATGGTGTGGGAGAGGAAATTGTTGATTCTCCAGAGAAAAGCATCGAAGAAGAGCGCGTTGAGCGTCTGAAGCAAAAAGCAAAGGACGGTCAACTGATGCTGGATGAATAACAGGTATGCAAAGCAACAGCTGCAAATTCTGCGACTGTTGCTTTGTGTGATTTTTTGAGTCTAATATATATTGAAAAGTGTGTTTTTCACAGAAGTACTGTGTAATGAAGAAAAAGTCTTTTACATCTTTGAAGACACAACACAGTTTCTTTGCACAATCGGAAAAAGTGTCAGGAACTTTGGAGGGACTTATGACGGAACGCAAAACCGACCGCAGAACAATCATGACGAAAACGATGGTCAAGGACGCCATGCTGGAACTGCTGCGGGAGACCAGCTATGAGAAAATCACGGTCAGCGCACTGTGCAAGCGGGCAGAGATCACGCGCACGACGTTTTATCTGCATTATCCGAATCTGAACGCCGTTCTGGGCGAGGTGCTGGATGACGCTCTGCGTCTGACAGAGCTGGATCAGCGCTTCGGCAGGGCAGAGTCCAGTCATGAGACCTATTTTCAGTTGAGAGAGAACGACGAGCCGGACATCGACGCGTTTTTGCCGCCCTGCCAGCGCGCCGCCAGAGACCCGAAGTACCGGGTTCTGTTTATGAGCGAGTCCATGTCTTATCTGATTCTGGACAAAATGTACCGCAAGCAGCGGGACAACCGCGTTCCCGGCATCATGGCGGAGTACCATGTCACCGAGTGGGAGGCGGAAATCATCTTTCGCTATATGCTTTACGGCAGCTTTGCGGTCAACAAGTCGCTCTCGTGGGTGAATAACGACGACTGGTATCATGCGCAGGATGTAATCCGAAAGTTTACCGCGCCGAAAAGCCGCCGGTGATCTGTCTGACTGTTTCGCCCGGGCGGAATCTGTGATACAATGGAAAACACATGGAGGTGTACGCTATGGCGAATATCATTGCGGTTATCTGGGACTGCGACAAAACGCTCATTGACGGCTATATGCAGGACCCGCTTTTCGAGCGATACCACATCGACGCCGCGGATTTCTGGGCGCGGGTGAACCGCTATCCCGCCGAGCTGAAGAAAAAGGGAATCCGCGTGAATACGGACACGTATTATCTCAATCATTTCATCCGCTGCGCGCACGACGGGACAATGCCCGGGCTGAATAATGCCGTGCTGCGCGAGATGGGCGGACTGCAGAAGTTTTATCCCGGCATCCCGGCGTTTTTTGAAAAGACGAAAACCATGTTTCAGGACGACCGGCAGTATTCGGAATACGGCATTCAGGTCGAGCACTACATCGTCAGCACCGGCTTTGCCGAGACGATTCGCGGCTCTGCGCTCATGCCCTATGTGGACGGAATCTGGGGCTGCGAGCTGCTGGACGCGCCGGGTCCGAACGGGGAAGACCTCCTGAGCGAGATCGTCTATACCATCGACAACACGACCAAGACGCGCGCGATCTTCGAGATCAACAAGGGCATCGGCAAAACGGACGAGATCGACGTCAACTCGAGCATCCCGAAGGAGCTGCGGCGCGTGCAGTTTGAAAACATGATCTACATTGCCGACGGCCCGAGCGACATTCCGGCCTTCTCCCTCGTCCGGCAGAACGGCGGCGCGACCTTTGCGATCTATCCCAGAGGCGACTCACGCGCCATGCGGCAGGTCGAGCAGATGCGTGCCGACGGCCGGGTGGACATGTATGCCGAGGCGGACTATTCCGAGAACACCACGGCGAATCTGTGGATCACCGGCAAGATTCAGGACATGGCCGACCGCATCCGCAGCCGTGAAAAGGGCAAGATTCTCTCTTCGGCGTCCGCCGCGCCGAAGCATCTGGCATGACGGCGCTGTAATCTGCAGAAAGGAGCGATGCGCAAATGAATCTCTACATTGCGTTGTCTCTGTTTTCCGTCATCATCCTCATTTACTTGGTCATCACGGAGCTGTTCACGATTCTGTTTCGCTTCACGGGGCTTCCGGATGAGCGTGCGCGGTTTCAGGTGATCTCTCTGCTCACCGGCTGCGGCTACACGACGAAGGAGAGCGAAATGTTTCTCTCCAACCGGCGCCGCCGGGGCAGACACGGTCTTCGCGCCCGGGGACAAGCTGACTGTGTTCGGGTCCTATGCGGCGATCTGCAAGGCCTTCCACGCGCGCGAGCGCTTTGTGGATTGAAAGAAGCAAGCTAATGGGGCTGCCTCCATGATGAGGCAGCCCCATTTTCATGTTATTTTTTATCTCTGTACAGGAAGGCCACGATCTGGCCTCTCGTGCAGGGATTGTCCGGGGAGAAGGTGGTCGCGCTCGTGCCTGCCGTGATCTCATTTTTCACCGCCCAGAGCACCGCGCTGTAATAATACTGTCCGTTCGCGACATCGCCAAACGGGTTCGCGCTGCCGGCGGAGGGCTGACCCTCGCTGCGCCAGAGGAAGGTCACGACGTGCGCGCGGGTGCAGGGGTCATTGGGGGAGAAGGTCGTGGCGCTCGTGCCCTGCGTGATGCCGCTTTCCACCGCCCAGAGAACGGCGTCATAGAAATAGTCGGAGGGCTTCACGTCTGTGAAGGGGTTCTTCACGCCCAGAAGCCTCGGCTGGCCGTTTGCCCGCCAGAGGAAGGTCACAACCTGACCGCGTGTGCAGGTGGCGGCGGGGGAGAAGGTGGCCGCGCTCGTGCCTGCGGTGATCTGCGGCGTCTGGTTCACTGCCCAGATCACGGGCTCGAAATAATACTCGCCCTGCGCCACATCCGTGAAGGGATTGTTCAGCGCCGGCGCTGTTGTGGGCTTTGCGGTCGGAGCCGGAACCGGCGTCGGCGTCGCAGTCGGCTTCGCCGTCGGCGCAGTGGTAGGAACTGCCGTCGGTTTCGGCGTGGGCGTCGGCGTCGCAGTGGGCTTCGGTGTCGATGTGGGCGTGGGTGTCGGTGCGGGAGCGTTCGACCGTGCCAGCATCTCCGCCTCCACCGCCTGATATTTCGGCTTAGCGCTCTCATTCAAGAGCATGGTATAGGGCTCGTCAAACGTTCCGGTGCCGGAGTAGCCGAACCAGAACGTGCCGTCTTCAAAGCGCGCGTCCATTCCGTCGGCAGCCGCCAGCGCGACGATCTCATCGCAGCGGCGGTCAAACTCCGCAATCTGGTTTTCAAACTGTGCCTTGATCGTGAAATAGGCGTTCAGATAGTCCTGATTGCTCAGGAAGTGCTCGTAAACGTCCGGGGCGTTTTCCTTTGCCCAGGCGAGATAGCCGAGCGTCCAGAACCGGAACTCCGAATATGCCTGCCGGTCGTTGGCACAGTTGTTGACGAACTGTCTCCAAACGCTGAAGGAGTTTTCCTGCGCCTTGTAGTAGGGGAAGAGGGCGAGCTGATTGTGCATGCCCCAGCAGTAGGCGGTAAACTCATTGAGCAGACCATAGGGCCCGTGCACGTTTGCGGTCACGACGCTGCCTTCGCCGACGTAATCCTCATAGCGGAAGGTGCGAAGATCCTCCGGCAGACTCACGGCCCAGGTCTCGGTGGGGAGGATGTCCACGTCCTCCGCGTACTGATCGACGATGATGTCCTGCTTGTTTCCGATGTAGATCGCCTCTGCCGGCCAGAAGTCCGGCTTGTCATAGCTGTAGGCGTGATAGTATTCGTGCACGACGGTGTCGAGCCCCTTCGCGTTGGAGTCGCCGCTCAGATAGGCGTCTACAAGATCCGATTCGTCGAGCATGCTGCTCACCAGATAGTATCCGTCCGGGTCCATGGCCTCCAGAATGGTCATCGCGTTTGCTTTGTTCGTGTCAGAGTCGATGCCGGGAAGCGATGCCGAGTCCACAGCCAGCGCCGGGGACGGCAGCAGGGACAGGCAGAGCGTCAGCGCGATCAGAAGCGCGAGCAGTTTTCTTTTTTGAGTTTTCATACGCAAGTGAGCTCCCTCCGTTTCAGAAGACAGATTCTGCGTCCATTGTATCATCCGGAGCGCCAAAACACAATTCCCATCCGTCCGGGAACAAAGAGCAAAATCAAAACCGCCGGTTCACCGGCGGTTTTGCGGACGGTACGCTTCGCTCATTCGGCCCTCGCCTGCGTCAGCTCCGCGCCGTATTTGCACAGCAGGCTCGCGACGATCATCATGATCCCGAGCCCGACCGAGCCCGATTCGGCGAGATCGAGACTGCCGATGCCGCTCATGAACTGCTGCATCACGTTGTAGACAATCTCCGCCGCCGCGAGCGCGGCGATGGGAAGCACGATGGCGCAGATGCCGAGACGCTTGAGCTCCTTCGCGCCGGCGAAGGTGAAGGGCGTGCCGGCTTCGAGCTCATGTCGGAAATAGCGCTCTGCGAGCTTTGCGAGCACAGCCTCCGCCGTGAACGTGATCATGCCTGCGACCATGGCGGCATAGACCTCGTTGGGGTTAATCTCATCCGTCAGATCGACCAGACCCTTGATGGTCACGCTGCCGAGCTGAAAGCTCTCCGGCAGCAGCGCCATGCTGATCACGCCTGCCACGCAGGCGATTGCGCCGATGAGTGAGAAGATGAAGACGATCTTGCTGAGAACGCGCCCCAGCTTCGTCAGCTTCTGAATGGTTGCGAGTGTTTTCATGACAGTTCCTCCAGTTTCTTTGAAGTCTTCTCTTTTTTGTTATCTGAAACACAGCGTGTAAAAAATCGGACCGATGAAAACCAGATACCCGATGGTATGAAGGTTTTCGGTGATGTTCATCACAGGGTATCCAGCTCCATCCGCATGAGCACGAGCGGCTGCCAGCCAGACAGGCGGGAGTGAAAGCCCTTGGGATTTCTGCCGTACTCCACAAAGCCCACGCTTTCATACAGCGCGAGGGCATTTTTGTTCTCCGCAGCCGCCTCGAGCTCCAGCTGCGCATACCCCGCGGTTTTGGCGCAGGCGATGCAGGCCTCCGTCAGCGCGCGCCCGACGCCGAGACCCCAGTATGCCTTGTCCACGCTGATGCCAAAGCCCGCGCGGCGGCGCACCTTCTCCGCCGTGCCGACGCGAAAGATGCCCGCCGAGCCGATGAGCCTGCCTTCGAGCTCCGCGAGAATTTCAATTTCCGCGTCGCTCTCGGCTTTTTCCCGCAGGAACTGTTCCTCCTGCTCCACGGTGAAGGTGACCTCATCCGGATAGGAAAGCAGAAAATCCGTCTGCGCATGGGTTAAAAGGAAAAGATCCAGCAGCGCTTTTCCGTCCTGCTCGGTTCCGTTTCGCAGGGTGCAGGCTCTGCCGTCTTTCAGCTTGATGGTTTGTTTATACTTCATGGTGTGCTCCGCTCCTGAATGTTCGTTTTTCGCAGGAGCCGGTACATCTCGCAGTGTGCACCGGCTCCCGCTTTTGGTTCACCGATTCGTTTAGAAAATCTGCCCCGGCAGTCTCAGCTTCTCCTTCGGCGGAAACGCCTTGTCGAATGCCTCCACGTCGGCGTCGTCTACATAGTAGCCCTGCGGCGTCTGGTAGATGCCGGTGACGTCGTCCAGATAGCCGTCGATCAGCTCTTTGCAGAGGAAGAACGAATCGTCCGCGCCCTCCGGCAGATCGTGATAGCGGATGCCGAAGCTGCGGGCGTAGGTAAAGCCGCTCTTGCCGTAGAAGCCGATGTTGCCTTCAAACAGCACCGCGCCGAAGCCCATGGCCGCCGCTTTTTCCAGCGAGCAATCCAGCAGCTTTTTGCCGTAACCCTGCCGCTTCCGCTCCGGGGTAATGCAGATCGGCCCCATGGTGAGCACGGGGATCACCCTGCCGTCGTCGGCCTCGATGACCGTGCGCATGAACATGATCTGCCCAATCAGCTTCCCGCCCTGCTCCATGACGAAATCCAGCTCCTCCACAAAAGCCGGATCGTCGCGCAGCACATGGATCACAAAGTGCTCGCTGCAGCCCTGACGGTACACGTTCCAGAACGACTCTCTGACGAGGTTCTCAACTTCTCTGTATAATCATACAAACCTCAACATATCCCAATGGTGGATGTTCCTGCGTTGCACAGCGAACGCTGTGATAAGGATGAGTCTTTCATATACCGCGCTGGCGCAGATCAAGGCGGAAGGCGCTGCCTTTGCCGACTGCGCTTTCTGCGCAGATGGGGATTGAGAGAAGGTCGGCTGCCTTTTTAGCGAGGTAGAGACCGAGGCCGCTGGACTTTTGCCCGAGGCGACCGTTCACTCCGGTATAGCCCTTCTCAAAAATACGCGGCAGATCCTCCGGCGCGATGCCGATGCCTGTGTCCGACACGGTGAGAATGCTGTCGTGAAACGCGATCGTGACCGTTCCCGAAGGAGTATACTTGACGGCGTTGGATAAAAGCTGATCGAGAATGCAGACGAACCACTTCTGATCCGTCACGACCGTCGCCCCGGTCGGCGGGAACACCAGCCGCAGGCGCTTTTCCACAAACTGCGGCGCGAGCTTGCGCACGGATTCCCGGATCAGATCGTCGAGCGGAAATTCCCGGATGACGAGATCCGTGCTGCCGCTGCCGAGGCGGATATACTGCAGCACCATGTCCACATACTGCTCGATGCGCTGCAGCTC
>JAZQDI010000049.1:0-2676 GCA_045546715.1 Oscillospiraceae bacterium
GGGCCTCCACCATCTGGTGTATGAGATCGTGGACAACTCCATCGACGAGGCGCTGGCGGGCTACTGCGATCATATCGAAGTGACGATCGAGGAAGGCAACATCATTCGCGTGAGCGACAATGGCCGCGGCATCCCCGTGGACATTCAGCCGCAGACGGGCAAGAGCGCGCTCGAGGTCGTGTTCACCGTGCTGCACGCGGGCGGCAAGTTCGGCGGCGGGGGCTATAAGGTCTCCGGCGGCCTGCACGGCGTGGGCGCGTCCGTCGTCAACGCTCTGTCCGAGTGGCTCGAGGTCGAGGTGCACAAGGACGGCAAGATTCACCAGATGAAGTTCTCCCGGGGCGATATCACCCAGCACATCACCGTCACGGGCGAGACCGACCGCACCGGCACGACCGTGCGCTTCAAGCCCGATCCCGAGATGTTTGAGACGCTGGTTTATGACTATGAGACGCTGCACAAGCGCATGCGCGAGCAGGCTTTCCTGAACGCGGGACTGCGCATTTCCATCACGGATGAGCGCGTGAAGCTCGATGAGGAAGGAAATCAGCTTCCCCCTGTCTCCGAGAGCATGTATTATGAGGGCGGCATCCGCGAGTTTGTGTCCTACATCAACCGCAACAAGACCCCTCTGCATGAGAGCGTGATCTACGTATTCGGCGAGCGCGAGGACAGCGAGGCCGAGATTGCTCTGCAGTATAACGATTCGTTCAATGAGACGCTCGTCTCCTTTGCCAACAACATCCACACGCCCGAGGGCGGCATGCACGAGACCGGCTTCAAGACCGCGCTCACCCGCGTGCTCAATGCCTACGGCAAGAAGGTGAACATCCTCAAGGAGGGCGACTCCGTCTCGGGTGAAGACTGCCGCGAGGGTCTCACCGCCATCATCTCCGTGAAGCTCACAAATCCGCAGTTTGAGGGCCAGACGAAGGCCAAGCTCGGCAACTCCGAGATGCGCACGCTGGTTGACAGCATTCTGCAGGAGAAGCTCACCGAGTTCTTTGAGGAAAATCCCGCCGTCGGCAAGGCGATTCTGGAAAAGGCGCTCACCGCCGCCCGCGCCCGCGAGGCGGCGAGAAAGGCGCGCGAGTCCGTGCGCCGCAAGACCGGACTCGACTCCGGACAGATGCCGGACAAGCTGCAGGACTGCAACGAGCGCGATCCCAGTCTGTGTGAAATCTACATCGTCGAGGGCGACAGCGCCGCGGGCTCTGCCATTCAGGGCCGCGACAGCCGCTTCCAGGCGATCCTTGCCATGTGGGGCAAGATGCTGAACGTGGAAAAGGCCCGCGCCGACAAGATTTACGGCAACGACAAGCTCTATCCGCTCATCGTGGCGCTCGGCGCCGGCATCGGCGAGGAGTTCAACATCGAGAAGCTCCGCTACCACAAAATCATCATCATGGCGGATGCCGACGTGGACGGCAGCCACATCCGCACCCTGCTGCTCACGTTCTTCTTCCGCTATATGCGTCCGCTGATTGAAAACGGCTATGTCTATTCCGCCGTTCCGCCCCTTTATAAGCTCTCGCGCGGCAAGACGCAGCGCGTCGCCTATTCTGACGGCGAGCGCGACCGCGTGAGCGCGGAGCTCAGAGGCGACAATCCGAATGCCAAAGTCGACATCAGCCGGTATAAGGGTCTCGGCGAGATGGACCCGCACGAGCTCTGGGAGACGACCATGGACCCCGAAAAGCGCACGCTGCGCCGCATCACGCTCGACGATGCTGTGGCAGCGGATCAGATCTTCACCGTGCTCATGGGCGAGGAAGTCGCACCGCGCCGTGAGTGGATTGAGACCAACGCGCAGTACGTCGCGAATCTGGACATTTAAGGGAGGCGAGATCAGATGGCACACAACAGAAGCTACAAGCCGGAGGATATCGCGTTCCCCGACCAGAAAATTACCGAATCCGAGCTCGTCCGCGAGATGGAGACGAGCTACATTGACTACGCCATGTCCGTTATCGTCGGCCGCGCGCTGCCCGACGTGCGCGACGGACTCAAGCCCGTGCACCGCCGCATCCTCTACAGCATGTATGAAAGCGGACTGACGCACTCCAACCCCTATAAAAAGTGCGCCACCGCCGTCGGCGATGTGCTGGGTAAATACCACCCCCACGGCGACGCGTCCGTGTATGACGCGCTCGTTCGTCTGGCGCAGGATTTCTCCATGCGCTATCCGCTCATCGACGGCCACGGCAACTTCGGCTCCGTGGACGGCGACCCCCCTGCCGCCTACCGTTATACCGAGGCGCGCATGAGCCGCATTTCCGATGAAATGCTCCGCGACATCGACAAGGAGACCGTGGACTGGGACCCCAACTTCGACGAGACCCGCAAGGAGCCCCGCGTGCTGCCCAGCCGCTTCCCCAACCTGCTGGTGAACGGCTCCAGCGGCATCGCCGTGGGCATGGCCACCAACATTCCGCCCCACAACCTCACCGAGGTCATCAACGCCTGCATCTGCGTGTTGGAAAACCCCGACGCCGGTTTGTTCGACCTGATGGAGCACATCACCGGCCCCGATTTCCCCACCAGGGGCATCATCATGGGCCGCATGGGCATCCGCCAGGCCTACGCCACCGGCCGCGGCAAGATCGTGGTCCGCGCCCGCACCGAGTTTGAGGAAAAGTCGGATCGTAGCCATGTCGTTCTGTGAGCCAAGGAGTT
>JAZQDI010000050.1:0-4552 GCA_045546715.1 Oscillospiraceae bacterium
CATGGCTACGATCCGACTTGCTACTGCCGCTTCAAGCTCCATCTGCTTGACGGGCAGGAGGCGCAGTTCTCGGATCTGTTCTCCTGCTTCGGCCAGTTCATCGAGGCGTTCTGGATGCGTGTGCGCACCTTCCTGCAGGTGTTTGCCTGGGCGCTGCTGTTCATCATCCCCGGCATCGTCGCGGCGTACCGCTACGCCATGGTGCCCTATCTCATGGCGGAGTATCCGGACATGTCTGTGTCCGAGGCGTTCCGGCGCTCCACGGCGGTCATGAAGGGCCGCAAGTGGAAGCTCTTCTGCCTGCATCTGAGCTTCATCGGCTGGTGGATCATCGTTGGCATCACGCTGGGCGTCGCGTCCCTCTGGATCAGCCCTTATCAGCAGATGGCGGAGACCGCCTTTTACCGCAGACTCTCCGCCGAGGCCGGACGCTGAGCCATGACGTTATCTCGCAGGCGCATTGTCTTTCGCGGCTGGGTGCAGGGCGTCGGCTTTCGCTGGCGCGCCAAGCAGGCAGCGGACGCCTACGGCGCTGTCGGCTGGGTGAAAAACGAGTATGACGGCTCCGTCACCATGGAGATTCAGGGGAGCGATACCCAGATCGACCAGGTGCTCGCCGCCCTCCGGCGCGGCACGTTCATCCGCATCGAGGACATGGACGTGAGGTCCGTCCCGGTCGAGCCGGACGCGCGCGGCTTTTACGCAATTTGAAACAAACCCCCTCTGCCATTCGTTGGAATGACAGAGGGGTTTCACGTGTTACCATTGTCTGGAAATAAACAAACGTACCCTATTGCATATCTGTTCATAATTTTGTAAAATAAGAACGATCATAATTTTTGAACGAAAGAAGGGTATTCCATGAAAAAGAAGCTGATGAGCGTCCTGCTCATCGTCTGCCTCATGCTCTCGCTCCTGACGGGCATGGCCTTCGCCGCCTCGCAGTTTACGGACGTTCCGGCGGACGCCTATTATGCCCCGGCTGTGGATTGGGCAGTCACGAAGCAGATCACGCAGGGCACCTCTGCGACCACGTTCTCGCCCGATGATTCCTGCACCCGTGCCCAGATGGTCACGTTCCTCTGGCGCGCGAACGGGAGCAAGACCATGCGCGGCACCATGCCGTTCAAGGACGTCGCCGCCGACGCCTATTACCGCGACGCCGTGCTCTGGGCCTCTCAGGAGAAGATCACGCAGGGCACCAGCGACACCACCTTCACCCCGGACGGGACGGTTACCCGCGCCGAGGCGGTCACGTTCCTGTGGCGCGCCGCGGGCTCTCCCGGCTCGTTTATGGCCAACCCCTTTGACGATGTTGCGGCGGACGCCTACTATGTGGACGCCGTCATCTGGGCGGCGGGTGAGGGCGTCACTGCCGGCACCGGCGAGAAGACCTTCAGCCCGGACGATCCCTGCACCCGTGCGCAGATCGTCACCTTCCTCTATCGTGCGGACAGCCGCGCAGCCGAGGTCGAGTCTCTCGGCGCGCCGAAGTATCCCGTCGTCATGGTGCACGGCGCCTTCGGCTGGGGCAGCGGCGACGGGCTTTCGAGCTTCCTGCCGTACTTCGGCATGTTCTCCGGCAGCGTGGAAAAGCATCTTGAGCAAAACGGCGCCGAGGTCTGCTGCCCCTCTGTCGGCCCCTTCTCCAGCGCGTGGGACCGCGCCTGCGAGCTCTATGCCCAGCTGACCGGCACGGTCACGGACTACGGCGCGGCGCACGCCGCCATGTACGGGCATGACCGCTACGGCCGGGATTACACCGGCAAGCGCATGCTCACGGGCGCCTGGGATGCCAGCCACCCGGTCAACCTCGTCGGCCACAGCTTCGGCGGCGTCACGATCCGTCTGATGGCGGAGCTGCTGAAAAACGGCAGCGCCGAGGGGCAGGCCTACATGCAGTCTCACCCCGACGCGGGCAAGATTTCCGCCCTCTTCACCGGCGGCAAGGGCGACTGGGTCTATTCCGTCACCACGCTCGCCGCGCCGGCCAACGGCATGAACCTGTTTGAATCCATGCCGCTCTTTACGAGCGTCGGCTCTCAGCTCGTCGAGGAGATCTGCAAGCTCGCCGGCCTCACGCCGGTCACGGGCATTTATGATCCCCAGCTGCAGCAGTTCGGCATCATGCCCGACAAGAACGACACCATCATCGAAGCCATCCGCGGCGCGGTGACGGAGGAGTTCCTTGCGCACAACGACAGCACCTTCCAGGATCTGACCATTGACAAGTCCCTGTATCTCAACAAGGACATCCACATGGACAGCAATATCTATTACTTCTCCTACTACGGCAACCGCATGAACTACAATGCCGCCACCGATTCCTACTCGCCGAACAACCGCATGTTCCCCGTGGCCATGCCGCTGGCCCTGTTCATGGGCAGCTATGACGGCGTGACCAAGGGCACGTTCCAGACCGGCTACGGCGACACGCTCTCCACCGTCACCGTCACGCCCACCAAGGTCGGCGCGCCGTGGCACCGCAACGACGGCATCGTCAATTCCTTCTCCAGCATGTATCCCTCTCACTATGAAAACGGCGCCCTCGTGGACGATCCGCACACGTTTGTGAACACCGAGTTCGTCAAGGGCGCGCGCCCCGGCGTCTGGTATGTCATGCCCGAGCAGAACATGGACCACTTCTCCTTCATGGGCGGCATCCTCACCGAGAGCACGGCCACGGTGAATGATTTCTACGATCATGTGATTGAGAACATCGTCCGTTGTGGAGGTTAACGTCAGAATGGGCTTGCTGCGCTCCGCAGCCAGGCATCGGCTGAAAGCCTATGCCTGCGGCTTCGCATTCGCGCCCCCATTCTTCCTCTCCAACCCGGAGCATAACGCTCCGGGTTGGTTTTTTATTGTAGGGGCGACCTGTGGTCGCCCGCATCGCCCAAAATTTCCAGAAATTTCATGTCGTAGTCAGAACCCTTACTGAGGGCTAAACTAGACATGAAAGGAGGGATGACATGCGCGAAGAATACGATACATCCCAAAACCGGCCGCGGGCGAATCTGCGCGGTCTGATCGAAAACCCCGGCGTCCCGCTGGATTTGGATTCCAAGGGCTGGCCGCTCAAGACCATCGAGAATTTCTATACGGCGATGGAGTGGGATGAAACGATGTCGCACGTGAAGTACAACGAGCTGGCCCAGTGCGCGGAGTACCGCGATCACGGCGTGAATTTCGAGCCGATTGTCCGCCGCTGGTCAGACGCCGATCTCGCGTGGTTGGAGCAGCATTTGGAGACGGACTATGGGCTTTACAGCCCGCAGAAGCTGCAGAGCGCGCTTCGCCTGTTTTACCGGCGCCACCGCTTTCACCCCATCCGCGAGAAGCTCAGAGAGCTCAAGTGGGACGGGGTGGGCCGCATCGAGGGGTTTCTCACGCGGTGGATGGGCTGCGAGGACACGCCCTATGTTCGCGAGGTGAGCCGCCTCATCTTCGCTGGCGGCATTCACAGACTTTATCAGCCGGGCTGCAAGTTTGACTATGTGCCCGTGCTCGTCGGGCCGCAGGGCAGCGGCAAGAGCACGATCGTGCGCTGGCTCGCCATGGAGGACGATTATTTCACGGAGCTGACCGTCATGGAGGGGCGCGAGAGCGTCGAGCAGCTCACAGGCGCGTGGATCTGCGAGATCACGGAGCTGCTGGCCCTCACGCGCGTGAAGGAGCAGGAGGCGGTCAAGAGCTTTCTCTCCCGCCAGCGCGACCGCTACCGCAAGCCGTATGACCGCGAGATCACCGAGCAGCCGCGCCGGTGCATTTTCATCGGCACGACGAACCGCCGCCAGTTTCTCAAGGACCGGACGGGCAACCGCCGCTTCTGCCCCGTGGAGGTGCGCATGGCGGGCTTCGCCCTGTTTGAAAACGAGAAGCTCTGCCGCGAGGAAATCGCCCAGTGCTGGGCCGAGGCGAAGGCGCGCTATGACGAGGGCAAGCTCCCGCCCACGGCGGATCTGAACCTTCTCGGCGCATTCAGAGACGCGCAGGAGAGCGCCATGGAGGAGGACTGGCGCGTCGGCGCGATTGAAAAGTATGTGCGCTCGCTGCCGACCGAGCACTATTTCTGCGTGCGCGACGTGGCGCGAAACGCCCTCGTCCTCGGCGATGACAAGCCCCGCGACCCCACGCAGCAGGAGAGCCGGGAGATTGCGGTGATTATGGATGGGATGTGGATTCTGGAACGGGCAGGGCGAAGAACTTTGCCGACCTATGGACAACAAAGGGTATGGAAACGAAGAGTGCTTGACTGACTTGACTGGGTTGACGCAGTTTTCTATATATTCTATTTCCTTTTTTACTATTTATTGATTTCCCTGTCTAGTCAGTCAAGTCAGTCAAGGAGAGATCGTAGGGGCGACCTGCGGTCGCCCGCCAACACCGGCAGATATCCTACACGCGGGCGACCACAGGTCGCCCCTACAGTTGGTGCGGCGGTGCACAGGTCCCCGCCTTACTGTCATCCTGAGCGGAGCAAAGCGGAGTCGAAGGAAGTCGGATCGTAGCCATGTCGTTCTGTGAGCCAAGGAGTTGGGTCTAGTCATTG
>JAZQDI010000051.1:0-21321 GCA_045546715.1 Oscillospiraceae bacterium
GCCGGCCACGCTCGGGCAGGAGATCAGCGGCTGGGTGAGCATGCACCCCCACGCGGGCGACTATCTGCAGTCTGCTCTGCCGGGGCTCTCGGAGCTCGCCCTCGGCGGCACCGCCGTCGGCACCGGGCTCAATGCGCCCGCCGCCTTCGGAGAGGAAGTGGCAAAGGAGCTCTCGGCGCTCCTCGGTCATGATTTCGTCACCGCGCCGAACAAGTTCCATTCCCTCACGAGCAAGGACGCCGTCGTCTTCGCGCACGGCGCGCTCAAGGCGCTCGCGGCGGATCTGATGAAGATCGCAAACGACGTGCGCCATCTCCCCTCGGGCCCGCGCTGCGGCCTCGGCGAGCTCATCATCCCGGAAAACGAGCCGGGCTCCTCCATCATGCCCGGCAAGGTGAACCCCACGCAGTGCGAGGCCGTCACGATGGTCGCCGTGCAGGTCATGGGCAACGATGCCGCCATCGGCTTTGCCGCGTCGCAGGGCAACTTCGAGCTCAACGTGTTCATGCCCGTGATCCTCTATAACTTCCTGCAGTCGGCGCGTCTGCTCGCCGATGCGATGGATTCCTTCAACCGCAACTGCGCCGCCGGCATCCGCGCAAACCGTGATGTGATCGACCGCCATCTGCGCGACTCGCTCATGCTTGTCACGGCGCTCAATCCCCACATCGGCTATGAAAACGCCGCGAAGATCGCAAAGTACGCCCACTTAAACGGCCGCACGCTCCGCGAGGCCGCCGCCGAGCTGGGACTCGTGACAGAAGAAGATTTTGACCGCTGGGTACGGCCGGAAAACATGGTCAAGCCCCTCTGAGAAAGGATACGAAACATGGACTATTCCAAAGAATCCCTCCGCCTGCACGGTGAGTGGCAGGGCAAAATCGAGGTCGTCTCCAAGGTCCCCGTGCAGACGAAGGACGATCTCTCTCTGGCCTATACGCCCGGCGTCGCCGCGCCGTGTCTGGAGATTCAGAAGAACCCGGAAGCGAGCTACACCCTCACGCGGCGGCACAATCTCTGCGCCGTCATCACGGACGGCTCCGCCGTGCTCGGCCTGGGCGACATCGGCCCCGAGGCAGGCATGCCCGTCATGGAGGGCAAGTGCGTGCTCTTTAAATCCTTCGCGGACGTGGACGCCTTTCCCCTCTGCATCAAGACGAAGGACGTGGACGAATTTGTGCGCACGGTGTATCTGCTCTCCGGCAGCTTCGGCGGCGTGAATCTGGAGGATATCGCGGCGCCCCGCTGCTTTGAGATCGAGCGCAAGCTCAAGGAGCTGTGCGACATTCCCATCTTCCACGACGATCAGCACGGCACCGCCGTCATCACCCTCGCGGGTCTCACGAACGCGCTCAAGGTGGTAGGGAAGGAGAAGGAGGCTGTGCGCGTCGTCGTCTCCGGCGCGGGCGCTGCCGCCATCAGCATCACGAAGCTGCTGCTCTCCGCCGGGTTCCGGGACGTGACGCTCTGCGACTCGAAGGGCGCGATTTATGCCGGGCGCGAGGGCCTCAACTGGATCAAGGAGGAGATGGCCGAGATCACGAACCCGCAGCGGCTGCAGGGCAGTCTCGCCGAGGTGCTTCCCGGCGCGGACGTGTTCATCGGCGTGTCCCGCCCCGGTCTGCTCACGAAGGACATGGTCTCCACCATGGCGAAGGACGCAATCGTCTTCGCCTGCGCCAACCCGACGCCCGAAATCTTCCCCGACGAGGCGAAGGCCGGCGGCGCCGCCGTGGTCTCCACCGGCCGCAGCGACTATCCCAACCAGATCAACAACGTGCTCGCCTTCCCGGGCATCTTCCGCGGCGCTTTCGACGTGCGCGCGAGCGACATCAATGAGGAGATGAAGATGGCGGCGGCCCATGCGCTCGCCTCGCTCATCGCCCCGGAGGAGCTGACGGCTGACTATATCATCCCGAAGGCGTTCGATCCCCGCGTCGGTCCCGCCGTGGCAAAGGCCGTGGCCGAGGCCGCGAGAAAAACCGGCGTCGCCAGGATCTGATGATTCGATGAATATAAAACAAAAGCCGCCCCGGATGGGACGGCTTTTGTTTTTGGACGAAAAACATATTCAGTGCAGTCAGTCTTTATCCTGCGGCTGAACCAGCTCTTCCATGGTCACGGAGAAGATCTGCGCGATCGCATACAGCTCGCGGTCAGACGCGATGCGCACCTGACCCTCCAGTTTGGAGAGACTGCTGGGATTGATGTCTACTCCACGCAGCTGCATCTGCTGGACCAGCTCAAACTGGCGCATCCCGCGCTCCTTGCGTAGGCGCTCAATGTTGGCCCCGCTGATGTTCTTCGTTCCGTAGGGTTGGACTCTCGGCTTCATAGACCATCAACTCCTTAAAAACCTTAAACAGTTTGAATTGATTGAATTATACTGGGCAATCGTCAATGTATGTTTCCGAATGTGAATCAATTGTCGGAAATCAGAAATTTTTTGACCATGTGTCCGGACATATTTGTGTAATATTAAACACCAAATGTGTTTTTGTACACAGGATCACACAAAGGCGAACAGTTTGTTACGAAAGATTGTATCACTTTCCCGCCGTTTTGTGGAGCTATTATAGAAATTCTACCCATTTTTCCTGAATTATAACGGACATGCAAAAAATGTCAATGCTAAATATGATTTTAAATGTTAAATTTCCTGCAGGATTTCCTCCATAATTCAGATTTTCAGGTCCGAAAAATCGGGGTATTTTCGGCTTCGACAAAATTTTTGTTGCAAAAAAGTTTCAAAATGGTATAATAAACGCATTATACCGTGACAAAATTTGCGATTTGTAAAGGAGAAACGCATGCAGAAACGACTGATCGGTTGGATTCTGGCGCTGTGCATGTCCGTTTCGCTCATGCTTCTTCCCGCCATGGCGGCGGAGAGCAACGAGTCGAAGATTTACTCGTTCCTGCGCACAGAGATGGGCTGCAACGAAGCGGTTGCCTGCGGCATCCTGGCGAACATTGAGGCCGAGAGCGGATTTAACCCCAACGCGCATACATCTTATTATTACGGCATCTGCCAGTGGGGCAGCGACCGGCTCCAGGCGCTGAAGGATTTCAGCGGCGAGAGCTATACCACGCTCGAGGGGCAGCTGCGCTATCTGCAGCATGAGCTCAAAACGAACGAGTCCAATGCCTGGACGCACCTGCAGAACATCCCGAACACCGCAGAGGGCGCTTACACCGCCGCGTGGAACTGGGCGAAGTATTTTGAGCGCTGCTCCTCGTCCCACTACGCCTCGCGCGGCAGCAGCGCGCAGAATAAGTACTGGCCGAAGTATCACGGCACGGCGGTTCCCACCCCGGCGCCCACGCCGAAGCCGACCGCTGCCCCGACCGCAGCCCCGACGCCCACGCCGAAGCCCACACCCACACCCACTGTGGCGGGCTTTACGGACGTCACTGCCGGCACCTACTATGCCGACGCCGTCAAGTGGGCGGTGAGCAAGGGCGTCACGCAGGGCACGAGCGCAACCACCTTCTCGCCCGGCGCCCAGTGCACCCGCGCGCAGATGGTCACCTTCCTCTGGCGCGCAAAAGGCAGCCCTGAGCCGAAGAGTCTCACGAACCACTTCACCGATGTGAGCCAGAGCCAGTATTATTTCAAGGCGGTGCTCTGGGCGGTGGAGCAGGGGATCACGCAGGGCGTGAGCAAGACGTCCTTCGCGCCGAATGAGATCGTCAGCCGCGCGCAGACCGTCACGTTCCTGTGGCGGCTCGACGGCAGCCCGGAGAACAACGCCGCGACCTTCACCGATGTGCCGAAGGGACAGTATTACGCTCCCGCGGTTGCCTGGGCGGTGATCAACGGCGTCACGGAGGGCACGAGCCCGACGACCTTCTCGCCCAATGCCCCCTGCACGAGAGGACAGATCGTCACGTTCCTCTACCGGGATCTGAAATGAACAATGAAAACGGACTGCCGGAAGGCAGTCCGTTTTTCAATGCAGGGGGCGGCGACCTCGGCGCCCCGATTGTCGGGTGTTTGCCGGTGTCAGCGGGCGGCCGGGGTCGTCCGCCCGTGCAGAGTCGATTTTTGCACATTTTTTCCGTTTTCTCCGTTGACTTGCATCGCCGTTTATCATACAATATAACAAATAAATGTGCGTTTTCTGCATTTGTGCCGAATTTGCCGAATCGGATCCATAAACTATAAAAGGGACGGTGCGTCATGAAAAAAGAAAAGAAAGCCAAAGGCAAGACAGAGGATACCGCCCTCAAGGCGGAAATCAAGGCCCTGCGGGAGCGTCTGCTGGCACAGCAGCAGGAGATCCGCGAGAAGAAGCTGCCCATCATCGTGCTGGTGGAGGGCTGGTCGGCTGCGGGCAAGGGCAGCCTCATCAACGAGCTGATCAGCGAGATCGACCCCAGATTTTATAATGTCATCTCCCCGGTGATCACGCCGGAGGCAGAGTGCCGCTATCCCTTCCTGTATCCCTATGCCAAGGCGATCCCGGAAAACGGCAAGATCATGTTCTATGACTCCGGCTGGATGGAGGACGCCGTGCGCAAATATCTCCGCCGCGAGATCACAAAGGAGCAGTACAAGGACCGCATCCGCTCGGTCAACGAGTTCGAGCGCCAGCTGCGCGACGGCGGCTATCTGATCCTGAAGCTCTTTGTGGACATTGAGCGCAAGGAGCAGCGCAAGCGCATGGAGGCGCTGAAGAACAACTATGAGACCGAGTGGCGCGTGACGGCGGACGATCTCTGGCAGCACCGCGAGTATGACGCCTTCCGCGACGCGTATGACGGCTTCATGGCGAAGACCGGCAAGCTCATCGCCTGGCATACGCTCGACGGCAGCAACAAGCGCAAGGCCGCGCGCGACGCGCTGAAGCTGCTCGTCACGCAGGTGGACGAGGCGCTCGCCGCGGGCCGCTATGTGGGCGAGCCGTTCAAGGAGAAGTTCCCCCTGCTCGAGATGCCGCGCCTCGCGGACGTGGATCTCTCCCCGTGCCTCACGGACGAGGACTACAAGAAGGAGCTCAAGAAGCTGCAGAAGCGTCTCGGCGAGCTGCACAACCGCATCTACCGCAAGAAGATCCCCGTCATCCTCTGCTATGAGGGCTGGGACGCCGCGGGCAAG
Organism: Oscillospiraceae bacterium; assembly: GCA_045546715.1. Lineage (GTDB taxonomy): Bacteria > Bacillota > Clostridia > Oscillospirales > Oscillospiraceae > CAG-103. Next base: position 5,102 of record JAZQDI010000051.1, read on the forward strand.
GGCGGCAACATCCGCCGCGTGGCGCGGCCGCTCGACCCCAGAGGCTTTGACGTGATGCCCATTGCCTCGCCCGAGCCGCGCGAGATCAACCGGCAGTATCTCTGGCGATTCTGGACGAGACTGCCCCGCAGCGGCCATGTCTGCATCTTTGACCGCACATGGTACGGCCGCGTCATGGTCGAGCGGCTGGAGGGCTTCTGCCACGAAAAGGACTGGCAGCGCGCCTATAACGAGATCAACGAGTTTGAGCGCCAGCTGACCGACTGGGGCGCCGTCGTGCTCAAGTTCTGGATTCACATCGATCAGGACACGCAGCTGCAGCGCTTCAACGACCGGCAGAACACCCCGGAGAAGCAGTGGAAGCTCACCGAGGAGGACTGGCGCAACCGCGAGAAGTGGCCGCAGTATGAAGAGGCCATTGACGAGATGCTCCAGAAGACCAGCACGGAGAACGCTCCGTGGTTCATCATCGAGTCCAACGACAAGAAATACGCCCGCATCAAGACGCTGCGCATCGTGGTCGATGCGCTCGAGCGCGCGTGCCAGGCGCATTTGAGCTGAGGTAATTATGGCTTCCAAAGAGAAAAAATCAGACGAGAAAAAGGCAGCGGTTTCCAAGCCGCGCCTTTTTCTCAACAGGGAACTGAGCTGGCTGGAGTTTAATCTCCGCGTTCTGCAGGAGGCGGCGGACACGTCCGTCCCCCTGCTCGAGCGGCTGAAGTTTCTGATGATCTATCAGTCCAATCTGGCGGAGTTTTACCGCGTGCGCATGGGCATCTTAAACCACCGCGCCCTGCTCACGCCGGAGAAAAACGACGCGCTCACCGGTCTCTCGCCGGAGGCGCAGATCGAGGAGATCCTCCGCGTCACGCGCGAGCAGCAGTCGCTCATGGAGAGCATCTGGAAGCAGATCCGCGAGGAGCTCAAGCAAAACGAGGTCGATGTGCTGGACTTCAAGAAGATCAGCAAGGTCGATGAGCTCATGAGCAAAAAGCTCTTCGGCGACATGAAGGATCTGCTCTTCCCGAAGATCATTTCCATGGATCAGGCGCTGCCGTTTCTGTGGAACGGGGAACTGAATGTCGTCGCCTTTCTCGGCCGCGGCGCGGAGCAGAAGCTCGCCATCATCCAGCTGCACCGCCTGCCAGCCTATCTCGCCTTTGAGATCGACGGCCGGCAGAAGATCGTGCTCACGGCGCAGCTCGTGCGCCACTTCCTGCCGCTGCTGCTGAAAAAGGAGAGCATCACGCAGTCCGTCATCGTGGAGGTCACGCGCAATGCCGACGTGTTTCTCTCCGGCGCAGAGACCAGCCGGGACAAGGATCTGAGAAACAAGGTCTCTACCATGCTCACCAAGCGCAAGCGGGAGATGCCCGTGCGCGTTCGGCTCTACGGCAAGCTCTCCGATGCTGCGCGCGCCGCGCTCATCAAGAAGCTGCGCGTGCCCGAGCGGTATGTCTTCACGCAGTCGGTGCCGTTTGATCTCTCCTTCCGCTCCGCCATCGGCGGCCACGCCGATTTCCGCTATCCGGAGCGAAAGCCCGTGCGCGACATCGGGCTGAAAAAGGGGGAGTATTTCGACTATATCCGCGCGCACGACCTGCTTTTGAGCTATCCGTTTCAGAGCATGATGCCCTTCGTGGATCTCATTTACGAGGCGGCGGACAATCCGGACGTGCTGTCGATCAAGATCACGCTCTACCGCATGTCCTCCTCGAGCAAGATCGCCGCGGCGCTGGCCTATGCCGCCGACCGGGGCAAGGACGTGCTGTGCCTGCTCGAGCTGCGCGCGAGGTTTGACGAGCAGAACAACATCGACTACTCCGAGCTTCTGGAGGACGCGGGCTGCCGCGTCATCTACGGCCTGCCCGACCACAAGGTACACTCCAAGCTCTGCGTCATCACCCTGCAGCAAGACGGCAATCTCTCGCACATCACGCAGGTGGGCACCGGCAATTATAACGAGAACACCGGCGAGCAGTATACCGATCTCTCGCTCATCACGGCGGACGAGTCCGCCGCGCGCGACGCCGAGGCCACCTTTGCCGCGCTCGCGGAGGGGCAGCTGCCCCCGGAGGCGGAGTCGCTCTGGATCGCGCCGCTGAGCTTCAAGAGCCGCGTGCTCGAGCTGCTTGAGCGCGAGCGGCAGAAGGGCAGCGCCGGCCGCGTCGCCATCAAGGCCAACGCCATGAACAACATTGAGGTCATGGAAAAGCTTGTCGAGTGCTCGCGCGCCGGCGTGCGCGTGGAGCTGTTCATCCGCGGCATCTGCTGCCTGCGCCCCGGCGTGCCCGGCGAGACGGAGAACATCACGATCAAGAGCGTGGTGGGCCGCTGGCTGGAGCATTCGCGCGTCTATTCCTTCGGCGAGGGCGACGATGAGCGGCTGTTTCTCGGTTCGGGCGATCTCTTAAACCGCAATCTCGAGCGCCGCGTGGAGGCCTTCATGGAGGTCAAAACGCCGGAGACCCGCGCGCAGGTGCGCGAGATTCTGCAGGCGCTGCGCGACGACCGGGAGAAAAGCCGCGTCATGCAGCCGGACGGCACGTATCTGCGCGAGCCCGGCGGGGAGGGCACGTCCTCTCAGGAGCGGCTTTACCACTATTTCAGCGCCTGGCGCGTCCCGGCCGAGCCGGAGCCTGCGCCCGCACCGCCGGAGCCCGTGCCGCAGCCGGAGCCGATTGTGGTGTCCCCCGCGCCGGTCATTGAACCGGAGCCGGAACCCACCGGATGGAAGCAGAGACTGAAAGACTTTTTCTCCTGACCTCCGACAGAACCGTAGGGGCGGGGCCCCGCCCCCGCTGTGAAATTTCGCACCGCACCGAGATAGAATCCGTAGGGGCGCTTCACGAAGCGCCCGCTTCCGCCGGCAGACGCCCCACACGGCGGGCGACCACAGGGCGCCCCTGCATTGCATGTGTCCCGATTTCCCGCGGTTTTGACAATCATAATTCCAAAGGAGCACATCTCACTTATGTCCAAATACAACATCTGTCTCGACGTCGGCGGCACGAAGGTGCTCGGCGCCGTGTTTGACGAAAACGATCAGATCATCTACCGGCTGAAAAAGCGCTCCACGGGCGACGACGGCGCCGCCGATGTGGAGCAGGTCATCGTCTCCGTGGTCGAAGAGATGATCCGCGCCGCCGGTCTGAAGCCGAAAGACCTCGGCGCCATTGCCTCGTGCGCCCCCGGCGTCATTGATCCGGAGGCGGGCGTTGTGCTTTTCACGCCGAACCTCCCGTGGCGGGACTATCCCATCCGTGAACACATGGAAAAGCATTTCGGCGTGCCCTTCTTCGTGGGCAACGATGTGAACATGGGCGTCCTCGGCGAATACCATTTCGGCGCCGCGCGCGGCTTTCACAATGTTGCGGGCTTTTTCGTCGGCACGGGTCTCGGCGGCGGCCTGATTCTGAATGATCGGCTCTATACCGGCCACCGCTTCAAGGCCGCCGAGTTCGGCCATATGGTGCTCGATCCCGACGGGCCGCTCTGCGGCTGCGGGCAGCGCGGCTGTCTCGAGGCATTTTCCAGCAAAACCGGCATGTCGAATTACATCCGTGAGCAGGTCGTGCGCGGGCGCGAGAGTCTCATGGCGGAGCATGTGCAGTCCGGCGTCTTCCGCGCCAAGAAGCTCAAAAAGGCGCTGGAGGAGGGGGACGCCGTCGCGCTCGAGGCGGTGGACCGCGCCTGCCACTGGCTCGCCGTCGCCGCCGGCAGCATGGTCAACATTCTCAGCCCCGACCTCGTTCTCTTCGGCGGCGGCGTCATGGAGGCGATGGGCGATCTCTTCCTCGGCAAAATCCTCGCCGAGCTCGACCGCTACTGCATGCCCCAGATCCGCTCCACCGTGGAAGTGCGCACCGCCGCCCTCGGCGATGACTCCATCCTCTACGGCGGTCTCGCCATGATCAAAGGTCTGTAACGGAAGACAACAGCAAAGCAGGGCCCGAATTCGGGTCCTGCTTTTTGTGTGCCGGATCTGCCGGCATTGTCCGATAGAACCGTAGGGGCGGACAACCCGGGCCGCCCGCTGCGAAAGATTGCGCAGCACCGAAACAGAATCTGTAGGGCGGCCCCCTGGGGCCGCCGCGTTACGATTCCTGCGGCAGTCGATCTTGCACGGCAGGCCACAGGTCCCTGCCTTAGACGCCTCACTCCTTCCGGATGCCGTGCATGAACCCGTCCATGGCGGTGGAGTGAATGTCCCCGGCGATGATGCGGTTTTTGTAGAGATAGACCGTGGCGAGCACCGTGTCGGGCGAGTCATAATCGGTCACGATGTAGGAATAGATCGTGCAGCCAAGACCGCCGTAGGGCCGCAGGTCGAAGCCCTGCTGCAGCTGCAGCTCGTTATAATCTTTCAGCACGCCGGTGAATTCGCGCGGGAGCGTGATCTCCTGCACGGTCTCGGTCTCGGGGTCCACCGTCCAGCCCTGCGCGGCGAGATAGTCCGCCCGGCCGTCCCGGGTCGTCACGTTGAAATGCGCCGAGAGCACGCCGCCCCGGGTCTGGACCATCACGAGCACCGCGAGCCCGACTGCGAGAAACAGAATGACCATGGCCGCCCGCGGTGGGGTGATTTGCGCCTTTTGATTCAACATTTTGAAGCACCTCACACAAATAAAGTATTCCATTCCGTAAAATTTTATGATATAATATACAAAATATGCTTCAATTCGGAAGGGAGGGGTGCACTTGCTCCGGCTGGACAAGCTGCTCTGTGACGCCTGCGGCGTCTCGCGGCAGGAAGCCCGCGCGCTCATCCGCGCCGGCCGCGTGATGGTGGACGGCGCCGCCGTGAAAAAACCGGAGACGAAGACCGACCCCGTGTCTCAGACCGTCACGCTCGACGGCGCGCCGGTTCTCTGGGCGCAGCACCGCTATTACATGCTGCACAAGCCTCTCGGCGTCGTCACGGCGACGGAGGACCCGCGCGAGAAAACCGTGCTCGATCTCTTCCCGCCTGCGCTGCGCCGTGAGCTCTCGCCGGCCGGCCGGCTCGACAAGGACACCACCGGGCTGCTCCTGCTTTCGACAGACGGCGCCTGGATTCATGAGATCATCTCCCCGAGGCATCAGGTGGAAAAGGTCTACCTCGCCGAGACGGACGGCACGCCGGACGAGGCGGCGGCTGAGGCGCTCCGGCAGGGGATCATCCTCCGGGACGGGACGAAGTGCCTCCCCGCGAAGCTGGAGATTCTCGCCCCCGGCCGCTGCCGCGTCACGGTCACGGAGGGGAAATACCATCTTGTGCGGCGCATGCTCGCCGCTGTGGGCACACCGGTCACCGTGCTGCACCGCGCGCGGATTGGCTCGCTGTGTCTGGATGGAGCACTCGCGCCGGGCAGTTACCGACCCTTAACAGCGTCTGAAATCCGCGCAGTTTTAATCAACAAGGAGTCCGAAAACTGACGTAATACTTTCACTTTTTGTTACATGAAAGACGTTATTCGAAAATTGTTCACAAAAAATGACCACTTTTCTATTGAAAATTGCACAGAAATCGGCTATTATGTAGAATGCGATTGGAAAACGAGAAGCGTTGGAGGAGACGCTTGAATGGGAGGAGCTAATATGTCCAGTAGAATTTTCCAGGGCGTGATCGTTCAGATGAAGGAGGCCACCGACCGCTGCATCGGCGTGGTGGACGAGCAGGGCTTTGTCATTGCCTGCAGTGAGCTTGCCGCCATCGGCACCCGGCTGGAGGACTTCTCCGCCGCCGTGAGCGAGGCGCAGGAGCCGCTGTTTACCACGGCGGAGCGCACCTACAAGATTCTCTCCGGCAGCGCGGCCCGCTTTGAATACGCCGTGTTCGTCGAGGGAACGGACACGCTTGCCCGCGGCATCTGCATCCTCGCGGCCATCGGCATGAACGAGGCCAGCACCAACTTCGAGGAGAAGCACAACAAGGCCGCCTTCGTGAAAAACATCATCAGCGACAACATTCTCCCCGGCGACGTATATGTGCGCGCCAAGGAGCTGCACTTCACCACGGATGTGCCCCGCGCCGTGCTGCTCATCCGCCAGCTCGACAGCACGGATATCGCCGTTCTGGAGCATGTGCAGAACCGCTTCCCGGACCGGCAGCATGACTTCGTCCTGTCCGTGAGCGAGTCGGACATCGTCGTGATCAAGGAGCTCAATACCGAGGACGCCTCCGAGCAGATGTGCGCCCTGGCTGAGGAGCTGGTGAAGGACATCCGCGAGACGCAGCACATCGAGACCGTTATCGGCATCGGCACCACCGCGCGCCATCTGCGCGAGCTCGCCGACCGCTACAAGGAGGCGCAGGTCGCCATCGATGTGGGCAAGGTCTTTGAAAACGAAAAGCCCGTCATCCACTATGAAAATCTCGGCATCGGCCGCATCATCTATCAGCTGCCGGTCACGCTGTGCGAGATGTTCCTGTCCGAGGCCTTCAAGAAAAACCCAATCGAGGCGCTCGACGACGACACGCTCGACACCATCAACCGCTTCTTTGAGAACAACCTCAACGTCTCCGAGACGGCCCGCAAGCTCTATGTCCACCGCAACACGCTGGTCTACCGTCTGGAAAAGGTGAAGAAGATCACCGGTCTGGATCTGCGCGAATTTGAAGACGCGATCCTGTTCAAGGTCGCCGTGATGGTAAAGCAGTACTTGAATTCCCAGAACAGCAACAAATTCTGATTTCCCTGAAAAATTTCCAAAAAATTTACTCACTGGTCACATTTCCCGCGGTGCGATCAGGTATCCTTTACCGCGGGTGCGTGACAGCCGTTGGGGGAGACCCCTGCGGCTTTCCGCATGATTTAAGGAAGTTGCGATTCGTACCGTTTCCCTGCGTAGGGGCGACCTGCGTGTCAAGCCCGCCGACGCCGGCAGCTTCCCGCAACAATCCCAGGAGGATACAATCTTATGGTTGAAATGAAGGACGTTCGGATGGTCTATAAGAACACGAACGCCGTTGCGCTCGATGGCGTCAGCTTCTCCATCAGCGAGGGCGAGTTCGTGTTTCTGGTCGGCCCCTCCGGTTCCGGAAAAACCACGGTCATCAAGCTCATCACCGGCGAGGAACGCGCCTCGGACGGCGAGATTAACATCAACGGCTTCGACATGCGCAAGCTGAAAACCCGCCGCCTGCCGCGCCTGCGCCGGACGCTGGGCGTCATCTTTCAGGATTTCCGCCTGATCGACAAAATGACCGTCTATGAAAATGTCGCCTTTGCCATGCGCGTCGTCGGCGCGCGGCCGAAGGACATCCGCAAGCGGGTTCCCCAGGTGCTGGAGCTGGTCGGTCTGGCCGGCTATGAAAAGCGCCGTCCGGAGGAGCTCTCCGGCGGCGAGCAGCAGCGCGTCGCCATCGCCCGCGCGCTGGTGAACAATCCCCGCATGATCATTGCCGATGAGCCCACCGGCAACCTCGACCCCGTGCGCAGCCTGGATCTCATGCTGCTGCTGGAGAAGATCAACGAGCTGGGCACCACGGTGCTCGTGGTCACGCATGAGAAAGAGCTGGTCAACGCGTTTTCCAAGCGCGTTATCGCCATTGATTCCGGCAAAGTGATCAGCGACGGAATGGATGGGTATTACGGCCATGAAGAATAGATTCGGATACCTGCTTGGGCAGGGCATTAAAAACATATTTACGCACGGATTCATGTCCTTTGCGTCCGTCGCGGTCATCACGGCGTGCCTGTTTATCATGGGCTGCTTCTCGCTGCTCACGCTGAACATTGACAATATGATCGCCGAGATGCAGAACCAGAACAAGGTCATCGCCTATGTCGACGAGGAACTCTCCGAGGACGAGGCCCGCGACCTGGCCGATCAGGTCGCCAAGGTGAAAAACATCGGCGAGAGCGCGTTTGTCACGCGCGAGGAGGCCATGGAGTCCTTCGAGTCGGACTATGACGCGGAGCTGTTTGAAAACATCGACTCCTCCGTGTTCCGCCACCGCTATGTCGTCACGCTGGAGGATCTCTCCCTCATGGAGCAGACCAAGGCCGATCTTGAGAAGATCGACGGCATTGCCGACGTGCGCGCCCACCTCGATTACGCGAACAAATTCGTCACGCTGCGGAACATTGTGAGCATTGTCTCCGTCATTCTGGTCGTCACGCTCATCGTCGTGTCCCTTTTCATCATGACGAACACGATCAAGCTCGCCACCTTCTCCCGCCGGGAGGAGATCGCCATCATGCGCATGGTCGGCGCCACCAACGGCTTTATCCGTCTGCCCTTCGTGGTAGAGGGTCTGCTGCTCGGCGCGCTGGGCGGTGCGATCGCCTATGGGCTTGTCGTTCTGGTCTACCGCCTTGCCACGGAGAAGCTGCTGGCCGCCATGGCCTTCGGCTTTGTGGTGATGGTTCCGTTCCAGACTGTGGCGCTGCCGCTGCTGGGCGTGTTCCTCGGCATCGGCGTGCTCGTCGGTGTGCTGGGCGGTCTGTCCGCGATTAGAAACTATCTGAAAGTGTAACCCTGTAAGGAAGTGTTTGTTTGAAACGTACTACCGCAGTTCGAGTTATTTGCATCATCCTCGCGCTGATTTTCGTGCTCAGCCTGCTCACGGTCATCATCCCCACACGGGCCAACGCCGTGACCCAGTCGGAGATCAACGCCCTGCAGGCAAAGCAGGACGAGATCCGCGCCAAGCAGGCGACGCAGCAGGCGCAGATTGACGACCTCCGCAATCAGGAGGCCGGCGTCATGGAGCAGAAGGCCGCCCTCGACCAGGAGGCCACGCTCACGCAGGAGGAGATCAACGTCGTCACCGACCAGATCGCCCTGTATGACAATCTCATCGAGGAGAAAAAGGTCGAGCTGGAGCAGGCCAAGGCCGAAGAGGCCGAGCAGTCCGAGCTCTTCCGCGTGCGGATGCGCGAGATGGAAGAGGGCGGCAAGCTCTCCTTCATCGTGGTGCTGCTGGAAAGCCGCAGCATCTCCGATCTGCTCACGCGCATCGACATGGTCAGCGAGGTCATGGAATATGACAAGGCGCTGGAAAAGGCGCTGATGGAAGCCCGCCAGAAGGTCGAAGAGGCCGAGAAGGCGCTGGAAGACGCCAAGGCCGAGCAGGAGGTCAAGAAGGCCGAGCTCGAGGCGAAGAAGGCTGACCTCATGAATCAGGTCGCCGAGGCCGAGGCGCTCATGAAGTCCCTGGAGAGCGACATCGAAGCCTATAAGGCTGCGTATTATGAGTCAGAGCAGGCCAAGCAGGATCTGCAGAAGGAGATCGACCAGAAGGTCGCCCAGCTGGAGGCTGAGCGCCGTGCCGCCGAGGAGGCCGCCCGCAAGGCGGCGGAGGAAGCTGCCCGCAGGGCAGCCGAGCAGCAGGCGCAGCAGCAAGCTCAGCAGCAGGCGCAGCAGCAGACCTCCACCACAACGCCCACCACGAGCTATACCTCCGGCACCGGCAGCATGATCTGGCCGTCGAACGACAGCCACCAGATCAACAGCCCCTTCGGCTACCGCGTCCACCCGATCACCGGCACGACCAAGTTCCATTCCGGCGTGGACATTAACGCCAGCTACGGCACGAGCGTCATGGCGGCCGACTCCGGCACGGTCATTCTCGCCGGCTGGAACGGCGGCTACGGCAACTGCGTCGTCATCAGCCACGGCAACGGCGTCACCACGCTCTACGGCCACATGAGCTCCATTGCCGTGTCCTCCGGCCAGAGCGTCAGCCAGGGCCAGACCATCGGCTATGTCGGCTCCACCGGCGCCTCCACCGGCCCGCATCTCCACTGGGAGGTCGCGGTCAACGGCGAGCGCCAGAACCCGCTGAACTACGCTTCATAAGTACATTCGCAGCGGGTGTAGGGGCGATCCCTGATCGCCCGCCGACTGCTGCCGCACTTCCTGTGCGGGCGACCGCAGGTCGCCCCTACAGCAGGCATATTACCCGAAAACGCGAACCGGACAGCCAGAAACTGGCTGTCCGGTAGCGTGCTGATTGGAGGAACTCCATGGACGAACAAAACAAGCCTCAGACCCGTCCCTCGCGCCGGAAAAAATCCGCCCGGCGGACGGATTTCGCGCCCCTTCGCTCCGCGCTTGTGACTATCATAGCGTGTGTGCTCTGCGTGGCGATCACGGCGGGCGTCATGAATCTCATGTTTTTCCGTCGCTTCGGCGGCGTGGCGAACTACAAGATGGCGCGCAAGCTCATCGAGGTCAAGGACGTCATTGACAAAAACTACATCGGCGACGAGGATTCCGAGGCCATTGCCCACAGCGCCTCTGCCGCCATGGTCAGCGCTCTGGGCGACCAGTGGAGCTATTACATGACCCCCGAGGAATACAAGGCCTACCAGATGTATTCCGCCAATGAATACGCCGGCATCGGCGTGACCATTCAGGCGGAGGCCTCCGGCGGCGGCTATCAGATCGTGGCCGTCACGGCGGGCTCTCCCGCCGAGCAGGCGGGGCTCAAGGCGGGCGACGTGATTCTCTCCGTGGACGGCACGGAGGTCTCCGGCAAAACCCTCTCCGACGTGCAGCAGATGATCCGCGCCAAGCTTGACAAGACCATCACCTTCTCCGTGCGCGGGGAAGACGGCAAAACCCGCTCCGTGGACGTGGACTGCACCGTCATCCACACCAACCCCGTTGACTTTAAAATGCTCGAGGGCAGCGTGGGCTATATCCAGATCAACAACTTTGAGAGCGGCAGCGGCGACGGCGCCGTGAAGGCGATCGACCAGCTTTTGTCCGACGGCGCGGTGTCTCTCGTGTTCGACGTGCGCGGCAACCCCGGCGGCAAGCTCTCCGAGCTCGTGACGCTGCTCGACCACATTCTCCCGGAGGGAGACATTTTCGTGAGCGTTGACAAGGCCGGCAAGGAGACCGTCACCAAGTCGGACAATGTCTGCGTCAAGGTGCCCATGGCCGTGCTCATCAACGGCAGCACCTACAGCGCGGCGGAGTTTTTCGCCGCGGCGCTGCGGGAATATGACTGGGCCACCCTCGTCGGCGAAAACACGACCGGCAAGGGCCGCAGCCAGACCACGCTCGTCCTCTCGGACGGCAGCGCGGTCCACATTTCCAGCAACAAATATCTCACGCCGCACCGCGTGGATCTCTCCGAGCAGGGCGGCCTCGTGCCGGACAACGTCATCCAGCCCGGCGATGACCCGGAGAACGATCTGCAGCTCAAGGCCGCCATCGCGGCCACGCAGAAATAATGTGGAGTGTGAAGTGTAGGGGCGGATAGTATCCGCCCGCGCAGAACGCACTTGATTTTTCGTGAATCTCAGGCGAATTGCAATCCTGAATTGAATTAATAAATATCATCCAAGAAGGAGTCAGTCACAATGGCAAATGAGAGCAGATACAAAATGAGTGAAGAGCGCCGTCAGGCGCTGATGGAGGAGCTCCAGCAGCTCGAGACCGTCGGCATGAAGGAAGCCGCCGAGCGCATCAAGGAAGCGCGCTCCTTTGGCGACCTGTCCGAGAACAGCGAGTATGACGAGGCGAAAAACGAGCAGGGCAAAATCGCGTCCCGCATCGCGGAGCTGCACGATCTCGTGGAGCACGCCATCATCGTCGCCAAGTCCGAGGAGAGCGCCGACACCGTTTCCATCGGCACGCGCGTGCGCGTCATGGATCTGGCCGACGAGTCCGAGGAGGAGTACCAGATCGTCGGCTCTCAGGAGGTTGACCCCATGAACGGCCGCATCAGCGACGACAGCCCCTTCGGCTTCGCCCTCAAGGGTCACCGCGCGGGCGACGTCGTCACCGTCGAGGCGCCCGCCGGAGAGATGCAGTTCAAGATTTTGAGCGTGATTAACGATTAATCCGCAGGGGGCGACGACCCCGGCGCCCCATTTCCGATTTGCTTACCATAAATAGAGAGGAATTGTATCTAAATGAGCCAAGAAACCAAGACTCCCGCTCCCGCGCAGGAGCAGGACCTGTCCGAGCTGCTGCAGATCCGCCGCGACAAGCTCAAGACCCTGCAGGACGAGGGGCGCGATCCCTTCCAGCAGACGCGCTTTGTGCGCAGCGCCTGGTCTGCCGAGATCAAGGCCGACTTCGACGCCTTCAACGAAAAGACCGTTCAGGTGGCGGGCCGCATCATGTCCAAGCGCGGCATGGGCAAGGCCATCTTCTGCCACATTCAGGACGATAAGGGCCAGATCCAGCTCTATATCCGCAAGGACGCGGTCTCCGAGCAGGAGTTCATGGACTTCCGCAAGTATGACATCGGCGACATCATCGGCGTGTCCGGCTATGTGTTCCAGACCAAGACCGGTGAGATTTCCGTGCACGTGACCGCCGTCACGCTGCTCTCAAAGTCCCTGCGTCCGCTGCCCGAGAAGTTCCACGGCATGACGAACACCGAGCTCAAGTACCGCCAGCGGTATGTTGACCTCATTATGTCAACCGAAAGCCGCCGCAACTTCGAGATCCGCAGCGCCTTCATCACCCATGTCCGCCGCTATCTCGACGATCACGGCTTCATGGAGGTGGAGACCCCCGTGCTCAACACCATCTCCGGCGGCGCCACGGCCCGTCCCTTCATCACGCACCACAACACGCTCGATCTGGACATGTATCTGCGCATCGCCACCGAGCTGAACCTCAAGCGCCTGATCGTGGGCGGCATTGAGCGCGTGTATGAGATCGGCCGCATTTTCCGCAACGAGGGCATGGACACCAAGCATAACCCCGAGTTCACCACCGTCGAGCTCTATCAGTCCTATGCCGACTTCAACGACATGATGGACCTCTTCGAGGAGCTGCTCTCCACCGCCGCCGAGAAGATTCTCGGCACGCATCAGGTGCAGTGGCAGGGCTATGACATTGATCTCACGCCCGGCTGGCCGCGGCTGACCATGGCCGAGGCCGTGAAGCAGTATGTCGGCGTGGACTTTATGGCCATCCCGGACGACGCCGAGGCGGTTGCCGCCGCCAAGGCCGCGGGCGTGGACATGGACGGCGTGGAGCCCACCTGGGGCCACGCGCTCTATGAGTGCTTCGACCAGAAGGTTGAAGAGCAGCTCATCCAGCCCACCTTCATCACCATGCACCCGGTGGACGTCTCTCCGCTCGCCAAGCGCAGCCCGAAAGACCCCCGGCTCACCGAGCGCTTCGAGCTCTTTATCTGTCACAGCGAAATGGGCAACGCCTTCTCTGAGCTGAACGATCCCATCGACCAGCGCGAGCGCTTTGTCAAGCAGATGGAGCTGCGCGCCAAGGGCGACGATGAGGCCGGCATGATGGACGAGGATTTCATCAACGCGCTGGAATACGGCATGCCTCCCACGGGCGGTCTCGGCATCGGCATCGACCGCTGCGTGATGCTGCTCTGCGGCGTCAATTCCATCCGTGACGTCATCCTTTTCCCGACGATGAAGCCAATGGAGTAAGCTTTCATGAAAAAGCTGTTTGGCGGCCTGAATCTCACATGGCCGAAGCTCATCCTTTTCGCCGTGCTCGCGGGCGTTTACACCGCTGTCATGGCAATCCTGCCGATCACAAAGGACACCTCCTTTGCAGACATTACCATCTCCTTCGAGGTGTGGATTCTCTTCGGCATTCTCATCATTACGAACAGCAAGACACCGAAGGAATCGGCGCTCAAATGCTTCGTGTTCTTCCTCATCAGCCAGCCGCTTGTGTACCTCATTCAGGTGCCGTTTACGAGCCTCGGCTGGGGCATCTTTGTGTACTATAAATACTGGTTCATCTGGACGCTCTTCACGCTCGTTATGGGCTATGTCGGCTGGTACATGCGCAGGGAAAAATGGTGGGGCCTTCTCATCCTCGGCGCGATGCTCGTGCTGCTGGCCGATCACTATTACGGCTTTTTGCGCGAGATGATTTCGTTCTTCCCGAACCATCTGCTGAGCGCATTTTTCTGCGCCGTCACGATGATCGCCTATCCGCTGTGCATCTTTGAGAAAAAGCAGCTGCGCACGGCAGGCCTGATCGTGAGTCTCGTGCTGCTCATCGGCGCGAGCGCCTTTGTGTTTCTGAACGGACGGACGGCCTATGAGACCGAGCCGATGGCAAACGGCGGCTCTCTCGGCGCGGTGTTTGACGACACCTACACCGCCGAGCTCGCGGATCCTGCCTACGGCACGCTGGAGATCCGCTATGAGGACTCGATTGAGGACTATGTCGTGCACGCCTCGTTCACCAAAACCGGCAGCACCGAGCTCATTCTCACCGCGCCGGACGGCACGGAGCAGCGCTTCGCGATCGACATCGGCCGGGATACGTACGATATTCAGCCGATCGGGTAAATTGAAAGGAAAACAGGCACTTTTCAGAGCGAAAAGTGCCTGTTTCTTCCATTCTTGCGATGCGGGAAGGTTTGTAGTAAAATGTAGGGGCGGGCGCCCCCGGACGCCCGCGAGTGAAAAATTACGCTGCACCAAGTCAGAACCGCAGGGGCGACCTGTGCCGCCCGGGGACAGCGGCAGTTATCCCACATGCGGGCGACCACAGGCCGCCCCTGCACGCCACACTTACGCAGGAGGTTATTTATGAACCCGAGAACCTTTCTCGACATGCTGCACATCGCTGAGCGGCTCAAGGACACGCCGCGCCACTGCACGACCACGCAGGGAAAGCCTGAGAGCGTGGCGGAGCACAGCTGGCGCGTCGCGCTCATGGCGATGCTCCTGCGCGGGGAGTTTCCCGCGCTCGATATGGACCGCGTGATCTGCATGTGCCTCATCCACGATCTGGGCGAGTGCTTCACCGGGGACATTCCGACCTTCCTCAAAACCGATTCCGACCGGGAGATGGAGGACGATCTGCTCCGCCGCTGGGTGCAGACGCTGCCGGAGCCGGTGTGCGCGGAGATGACCGCGCTCTATGCCGAGATGGACGCGCAGGAGACGGAGGAGGCGAAGGTGTTCAAGGCGCTCGACAAGCTCGAGGCCGTCATCCAGCACAATGAGTCGCCGCTCTCGACCTGGGAGGCGCATGAATATGAGCTCAACCGCACCTATGCCTTTGACCGGGTGGCCTTTGACCCCTGGCTCACGGCGCTGCGCCGCGAAATCCTCCGCGACACGGAGGAGAAGATCGCGCTGGAAAAGGAGAACTGACATGCAGCTGCAAACCCTGCCGTATGACCTCTCGGTGTGCAAGGTCCGCTCGCCGCGGGAACTTGATCTGAGCGGCGACATTTACTTCATCGGCAAGACGGACGAGGAACTCTCCCTCGTCTGCCCGACGGCGGACGTGCCCCGCGCTGTCACCGCCCGGGACGACGGCTGGCGCGCCTTTCGCATTCAGGGCGTGCTGGACTTTTCGCTGATCGGCATCCTCTCGCAGCTTTCCTCCATCCTTGCCGAGAACAAAATCGGCATTTTCGCCGTCTCTACCTATAACACCGATTACATTCTGGTCAAGCAGGAACAGTTTGACCGCGCGCTGTCCGTGCTCCGGGACGCCGGATACACCGTGGTGCGCTGAGAAGGAAGGAGGAACCCTCACCATGAAATGCCCCCGCTGCGGCGCGCACATCCGCGACGACGCCGCTCAATGCCGCAGCTGCGGAATCTGGCTGGACGACGTGCCCGAGACGGCGGAGCCCAGCAACAAGCCGCTGATCATCGCCATGGCCGTGGTGCTCACGGCGCTGCTGGTTCTCACGTTCCTCGCCTTCACCGGCAGATTTTCCGAGCAGAGAAATCAGGCCGTCGCCGCCGCGACGCCCACGCCCGAGACAGAAACAGCGATAGAGCAGACCGCCGCCGCGACGCCTTCGCCCGCGGCATCTGCCGCGCCGACGCCGCTCTACTCAGAGCCGCTTTCCTTTGATCCGTCCGCGCAGCCGACGCTCTCGCCTTCCGCGCAGCCGGAGACCTCGCCCTCACCCACGCCGATCAGCACCGCACTGCAGGGACACTATGTGGTTCCCGGCAGCGACAGCCGCTATCTCACTGAGGGGGAGCTCGCCGATCTCTCCGACCGCGATCTCATGCTCGCGCGAAACGAGATTTTTGCCCGCCACGGGTTCATCTTCTCCACCGACTGGCTGCAGGGCTATTTCCTCACGCAGGGGTGGTACAAGGGCACCGTGACCGCTTCGCAGTTTGACGCCGACGTGTTCAACGCCTTCGAGCGCGCAAACGTGGATCTCATTCTTCGCATGGAGGCGGAGAGAGAAGGCTGACGCCCTCAAAAGAGAGCCGATCGCGGCGCTCTTTTGAAATCTCCACGTTCCACTTTGACGAATAAAAACGACTGGCGCAAACCCGTCAAGCGCG
>JAZQDI010000052.1:0-2609 GCA_045546715.1 Oscillospiraceae bacterium
CGTTGGCTTCGGCGTCGGCGCGGGCGCTGCCGTTGGCTTCGGCGTCGGCGCAGGGGTTGCCGTTGGCTTCGGCGTCGGCGCGGGGGTTGCCGTCGGTTTCGGCGTCGGCGTGGGTGTGACTGTCGGCTTCGGCGTCGGCGCAGGCGTCGCAGTGGGTTTCGGCGTCGGCGTGGGTGTGACTGTCGGCTTCGGCGTCGGCGCAGGCGTGGCTGTCGGTTTCGGCGTCGGCGTGGGCGTGGGCGCCGGCGGCAGCTTCTCAATCGTCTCGGTTCTTGTCTCGCCGCAGACGGTGCAGGTATAGGTCATAACGCCCTCGGCACTCTCCGTCGGCGCGGCGGACACAGTGCCGGAATCCCACTGGTGTTCGGTAACCGGCAGCGTGAGATCCTCTGCCGTCACCTCCGCTGTGCCCGCAGCGTCGGAAAAGCACTTGCCGCAAACGGTGCACGCATAGTGCGCGGCTGTGCCTGTGTGCCTGCAGTCCGGCGAGACTTCTTCCACGCGCTCGATCTGATGCCCTGCGGCGGGGATTGTCTGCTCAATGGTTTCGCCGCAGCTGAGGCAGGTCGTCACAAAGAGACCGGATTCGGTGCAGGTGGGCTGTTTTGTGGTTTTTCCTTCATCCCAGCGGTGAATCTGCTTCTGCTCAATGACGCCGTTGTGCAGGCGGTAAAAGCGCAGATCGCCCTGCACGGTAAACCAGATGACGTCGCCGTTGTCCGCAATCGGCTCACAGTCGCTGATATAGCAGTTTTCCGCCGTCTGCACGGCGCCTGTATAAATGTTTCCGCCGGAGACGGTATAGATTGCATAAGAGACCCGGTCGCTGCCGGAGCGTCCGCCCGGGTCCCAGAGAACGACGCCGCTGCCGCTGTCGGTGGCGACCACCCAGGGAATCCCCGCGCCGCCGTCATAGTTCACCTGCTGCGTGCGCATGCTCAGAGAGGAGCCGGAGTAGCAGCCGTAGGTCAGATAGACATTGCAGCGATTGAGACCATAGGAAGAAGTGTCAGTATCATCATACGGCGCGTAATTGCAGGCGGCCACGAAGCCGCTGTTTGCTGCCGGAACCGCATTGCCGAGATTGCCCCAGGCGCGCCAGTCGTTGTAGCCCAGGCCGGGGACGGTGCTCATGGACTTCCCCTTGAAGAAGCCGCCCTCAAAGCCCGTGACAAACAGTCCGGCAGCGGGAAAGCTGTCCACGCGGTCGAAGGCATAGACCATGCCGCTGCTGTAAACCACCTCCGGCACATAGGAATGGCTCACATAGCCGTCATAAGATCCGGCCTCGCCGGTGTGCGAGGCCATCCGGGCAAGCGTCGCGGCATTAATCTGCAGGCGCATGTTGGACATATGACCGTTTTCCATATAGTGGTTTGAGACAATGTACAGCGAGCCGCCGCCCGCCGTCACGTCAAAATCATTGGAAATGAAGCTTTTCGTGTTGGACAGGGTATAGTCGGCGGCGTTGTTCAGCGTCCAGTCCTTCGTGTATTGATCCACGTGGAGGGTTGTGTCCGACGTGGAATAGCACACAAAGCGATAGGTCTCATCGGCGCAGAAGCCGCCCCATTTTTGAATCCCCTCAGTGGGCAGAACGCGGCTGCGCAGGAAGCTGAACGCTTGATCGAAATCCGCAGCGACCACGCCGCTCAGAGACGGAACATACTGGACAACGGTATAGCCGCCGTCCTCGTTTGCAATCAGAAAGGACTGATCCGGGGAATTGCTCATCCCGACGCCCTGAATGCTGTTGCCGTGGGCGTTGTTCTGCAGGCGCAGCGCGGAATAGTCCGTGTTTTCATCCGCGGCGTCCGCCGCCATGATCGGCATCTGCAGCAGCAGACAGAGTGCCATCAGCAGCGCAAGGAACCGGGACTTTTTCATATTATCGCCTCCTGAATTTTGAAAACGGCCCCGCCGAAGCGGGGCCTTGTCTGTTGTTTATTCCTGTGTTTCGCTCATTGGCTTTACGTTGCTGCCGATGAACCACGCCTCGAGCATGAGCATGAGAGACGCGCCGATGAGCATGACGTGCACGCCGAGATAGTGATTATCCGCCACGGACATGACGCCGAGGAACGCCGCGAAGAGCGCCCAGAAGATGGACTTGATGGGCTTGGGCCGGTCAAAGGCGAAGCCCGCCGTCTGGTAGAAGGCGACGCACATGGCGCAGAGCGTAAGAATCTCAACGGCGTAGGCCGTGATGGTGGGGTTGACGATGTTGCTCTTATAGCTCACGACGATCCAGAACGCGAAAAGCGCGATCGGAATGCCGGAGAGAATCACCGTGGCGGTGTGGGGCCGCTCGGCGTGATCCTGCAGCTGGAAGGGAAAGGCAACGCCGTACACCGCGCCGACGGCGCCGACGATCTGATAGAGCAGGCGCTGCGGCTCGCTGAAGGGCACGGTGAGGAAGAGAATCACGCCGCCTGCCGCCATGACGAGGCCGCAGAGAATGACGAGAACGCCGGAATAGCCGCCCACGGGATAAAACGCCTGAGAGAAGGTCTCCGGGCGGCGCACACGGTCGCGGTTGACGGCGCGGCGCGCGCTCACGAGCAGGACGGCTGCGGCGAGGACGATCCAGATCGCGGTGGCATAGGGCC
>JAZQDI010000053.1:0-4993 GCA_045546715.1 Oscillospiraceae bacterium
CGGTCGTGAGTGCTTGTAAATGACAATTCAACGCTTGCTGAACTGCGGAGCGCGGCGGGCGGCTTTGAGGCCGTACTTTTTACGCTCTTTCATGCGCGGGTCGCGGGTCAGGAAACCAGCGGACTTCAGAGGCGCACGGAAGCTGTCGTCCACCTGCAGCAGGGCACGGGAGATGCCGTGGCGAATCGCGCCGGCCTGGCCGGTGACGCCGCCGCCGGTGACGGTGGCCACGATGTCGACCTTACCCAGGGTGTTGGTGGTGACCAGGGGCTGACGAACGATGAGCTTCAGGGTCTCGAGACCAAAGTACTCTTCGATGTCACGGCCATTGATGGTGATGGCGCCGGTGCCGTTGGGGAACAGGTGCACACGGGCGACGGAGGACTTTCTGCGGCCGGTGCCGTACATATAATCTTTCTTGGGCTTATAGGTTGCCATGATTTATTCCTCCTTCTCAGCGATCCCAGACTTCGGGCTTCTGGGCAGCGTGGGGATGCTCAGCGCCGCGATAGATCTTCAGGCGGCGGAGCTGCCACTTGGCGATGCTGTTCTTCTGCAGCATGCCGCGAACGGCCAGACGCATGGCCAGCTCAGGCTTCTCGTTCATGAGCTTCTTATACTGCGTCTCGTGCAGGCCGCCGGGATAACCGGAGTGCGTGCGATAGTACTTCTGCTCGAGCTTCTTGCCGGTGAGAACCGCCTGCTCGGCATTGATGATGACGACGAAGTGACCGCAGTCAACATGGGGGGTGTAGGTCGGATCCAGCTTGCCGCGCAGAAGATCCGCCGCGATCGCAGCGGTCTTGCCCATGGGCTTTCCGGCAGCATCCAGAACGTACCACTTGCGAGCGACTTCGCCGCTCTTGAGCATAGTCGTGGACATAAGGGTTTGCCTCCAATATCAAAATAAATAACAGTTTCAAGCGCAATTCGCGCTTAATCTTTATACCACAAGAGACTCGGAAAGTCAACGAAATATTTGATTAGATCATAGATTGCTCTCGAAATCTCCGTTTTTCTTTCAAAATCTCTTGTTTTCTCATTTTCAATTTTATTTTTCAGACCAATCCGGATCATCCTGCGTCCCACTCATGGGCTGCAGTGTGCGGCTGGCAGTCTCTCGGACTGCAGCTTTGCCATGGCCCGGATGCGGAAGAAGAAACAGCCAGGAGAGGAAAATGCCAGCTGCCATGAAAAACAGCTCCGTAATGCTCTCCTGAATCATAACGCCGACGCCTACCCGGTTAAAGAGTACATTCAGCGTGTACTTCATGGCGGGAAGAAGCATCATTCCAAGCTCCTGCTTGAAGCTGAGCGTCACGGCCAGAAACTCCAGCAAAACCACGCCGCCCAAAGACAGCACGGCAACAATCATCAGCGCAGGCACGCCAAGCTTTCCGCGAAAGCGCCGGTAACCCAGCAGAGAAAACAGCGGTACAAAGATATACAGTAAGGAATAAATCCTGTCAAACAGCTGCAGCGAAAGCATACTCGGAATCAGGCCAATCAGCATACCAAGTACAGCGCCCAATATTCCGGTAAGATAGTTTTTCTTCTGATTCTGCTCGGCAGGCTGCGGCGCAGGCGCCTTGTCTGTGCGCACACAAGCTGCGTGCACAGGCTGACAGGTACCGATGAGACTGTAGCTGTCCGGGTATTCCCTGCCGCAGACAGCGCAGGTATCCGCCGGCGCAGCACCAGCCGCCTTCATCTCTTCCGTCACGACTGAGAGGATCTCACGAAGCTGGTCTTCATACGCGGTATTTTTATGGAACGTCATAGAGAACGTCATATGATCGCCGCTGTTGACACAGCCGAGGATTGTCTTGGGAAAACGCTCTTTCAGCTTTGCGCGGAGCGCGCGGGCAGCCGTCTTGTCTTTCCGATCCTCACGAACGGCGACGTCCATATAATAATACGGCGCGCTGTGACGGAAGCTGACAGCGTAATCATCCCACTGACCGTAGGCCTGCTGCCGGACGGTTTTGAATCCGAGACGAACCAGTGCCTCGGAAACAGGATTAGTCTTTGCCATAAGTGACTCCTTTTGATAAAACTGCCGCCCGAAGTCCGGACGGCAGTATCGAAATCGGATTAAAGGGCAGCCTTGGCCTGCTCGCAGAGCGCGGTGAAGGCAGCGGGATCATGAATGGCGGTCTCGGAGAGCATCTTGCGGTTCATGTCGATGCCGGCGAGCTTCAGGCCGTGCATGAAGGTGGAATAGTTCATTCCATTGGCCTTGCAGCCGGCGCTGATACGGGTGATCCACAGCTGGCGGAAATCTCTCTTCTTCTGCTTGCGGCCGACATAAGCATAACGGCCGGACTTCATGACCTGCTCATTGGCCATCTTGAAGTGACGGGACTTGTTGCCCCAGTAGCCCTTGGCCAGGCCCAGGACTTTATTTCTATGCTTGCGCGTCATCATCGCGCCTTTGACTCTTGCCATGTTTGGTTATCCTCCTATTCGGTATCGTGAACAAACAAGCCGCAGCTTATTTGTAGGGAATCATTTTCTTGATGGTGGCGTCGTTGGTCTTGTCAGCATAAGTGGTGCTGCGCAGACGACGGCAGCGCTTGGTGTCCTTCTTGGTGAGGATATGGCTCTTGTAGGCGTGGGCGCGCTTGACCTTGCCGGTCTTGGTGAGATTGAATCTCTTCTTCGCACCGCTGTGAGATTTCAGCTTGGGCATATTGGTTTTCTCCTTCCTGAATTTGCTTACTTCTTGTTGGTGCCCTGCGGCTTGGGAGACAGGAACATGGACATGTTTCGTCCCTCCAGCTTGGGCTGCTTATCCAGATTGGCAAGCTCAGCGCACTGCTCAGCAAACTTGCGAAGCAGCTGCTCACCAATGTTGGTATGGGCCATTTCTCTGCCGCGGAAGCGAACCGTGACCTTAACGCGGTCGCCGTCCCGCAGGAACTTCTGGGCGTTTTTCAGCTTGGTGTTGAAATCGTTATCACCGATGCTGGGCGACATCCGAATCTCTTTCACCTCAATGACGCGCTGATTCTTTCTGGCTTCCTTTTCGCGCTTGGACTGCTCGAAACGGTACTTGCCATAGTCCATAATCTTACATACAGGGGGATTGGAAGTCGGAGCGATTTTGACCAGATCCAGGTCCTTTTCCTCCGCAATTTCCAGCGCCTGCGCCGACGACATGATGCCAAGCTGCGCACCATCCTCGCCGATGACGCGGACCTCCTTGTCGCGAATGTCGTCATTGATCTGATAGTTTACGGTTGCGATACGAACACACCTCCAAAATGGTTCACTGAAAAACAAAAAGCACGGACGCAAACTGCGACCGCGCAACATACTTCCCGGGAGGAAAACTCTCGGGCGGCATATTGACCACGGGCGCGCTTTTGCGGCCGGGTGAGGCATCCGAAAATACCTGCTTCCTTTTAGGCTCTGTTATATTATCAGACGCAGATCTGATTGTCAAGTGTTTTTTAATAATAAATACTTGCCTCTTTAAATCATTTTCCTCAGCCCTGTCCGCAGAATAAATCAGGCTGCCGAAGACAAGGCAGCCTGATTGCCATATGTTTTTTAATGCAGTGGATCAAACACTGTTCCATCCAGACAATAGCACTCCGTAAAGGAGAGTGAAGTATTCCCGGACTCCGTCACCGGATTCGCGGCGGCGCTGTACATGGAACAGTTTGAAAACACCACGCCAGAAGAGTTTTTCACATTGATTGGAACCTGTCGCCCGATATTCGCAGAATCAAAGCGAATTCCTCTGCTATTTTCGATTTCAATTCCGCCGAAGAAAATCTGTGCGCCTGTAAAAATCTCTCCGTGCACAACACCGATTATGCGAATTGCTGTGCCAGTATTTCCGCCGGCGTGATTGAATGAGCATGCCGAGAAGGTTCCGTGTGCCGCGTTCGTGGACTGTCCGTTTCGGTTATCAATCAGCAGTCCGACCGTATTTCTGGAAAAATCGCAATTATCAAAATTGTTGTTTCCGCCGTTCACAATCGCACCATAATAGCAGGATGTCATGCTGACATTTGTCCATCTGTGATACTCGGAAAGATAGGCAACATTTACGCCAACATCGCAGCGAAACACGAACACATCGGAAACATGCAGGTTTTGATCGACACCCATACCGGTATTGCTGCACAAAATGCCGCTGCCGTGAAAATTAGCAATTGTCACATTCTCAACAGTTGAACGATAATACCCGATCGGATTGGTAGCATTATCTGCTGTTCCTGTGAAAGCAATACCGCATCGGTTGCCTGTTGTTGCAACGGGTGTATACTGCTCCAACTGTCCAAGAATCTGAAGGTCTTTTACGCAGCTGTAGCTTTTGAGTCTTACAGCATAACCCGAAGAGACAGAGCTTGCCAGAATGATTCTGGTTGCTGTTCCGCTTCCACGCAGTGTCGCATTGTCCGGAATTTCAATTCCTGTCACATAATAGTCTCCGGGGCCCAGATTGCAGACACCGTTTTGATCCAACATTGTTTGAATCGCAGCCGTCATATCCGAATCGTCTCCAGTGGACGCAAGATAATGATTGGTATCGGTTGTGATCGTTGGGCTGACAACATAAGGGACTCTTCCTGCGTTCTGAGTTGAACCATCCGAGAACGTTACTACGAGAAAGCCATCCTCATCGATCGTTGTGCCTGTAACTGATACACCGTCTTTACCATTGATGCCATCCTTACCGTCGACGCCGTCCTTGCCGTCGACGCCATCTTTACCGTCGACGCCGTCTTTTCCGTCGACGCCGTCTTTTCCGTCGATGCCGTCCTTGCCGTCGACGCCGTCTTTACCGTCGACGCCATCTTTTCCGTCGACGCCATCTTTTCCGTCGACGCCATCTTTTCCGTCGACGCCATCTTTACCCAAAACCTGTCCGGCGTTGATAGTCTGACCATTGGACAAAGTAATAATCAGAGCGCCAGTTTCGTCCACCTTTGCATTAACGACAGAAATGCCATCTTTTCCGTCCGCGCCATCCTTTCCG